>JAITOP010000010.1 GCA_031289895.1 Prevotellaceae bacterium | reverse complement strand
GAAATAAAAAAATCTCCATCTTTGGCTCTCAACATATCGGTCAATGAAATATAATCATCGCTTTTCGACGCGATAACGGTTATTTCCGTACCCTGTACAGTGATGATTTCTTTTTTATTCATATTTTTTTCTCTTTTTAATTACATTTATCCTCCATTTTCTATTTCAATATGATACTTATCCAAAAGTCTCAAAACAGCGGGCAGCGAAAATTTCGCCTTTTTCATCCGGTTGATTTCAGGGTCGATGGCGTAATTGCAGGAAGTCCTGAAATCGGTTTTCTCCATGATTGTATAGTTAAACACTGCCCTTGTAAGGTCGCAGTTATCGAACAGCGCACCGGTTAAGTCACATTCCGTAAAGTCCGTTTCCTGCAATTGCGTGTTTCGGAAAATGGTATTTTTTATTTTGGTCTTGCAAAATGAAGCATAGTTCAATAGACAATTTTCAAAACCGAATGAAAGCCCCAACTCATTGCACGTATTGAAATTCAGTCCAAGCATTTTACAGTCATTAAATTTCACGTCATTAAAATGTGTTTTGGTCAATTTTGCAGAACTCAAATTACAACGCATAAATTCACAGTTGCAAAATTTATATTCGGAAAGGTCTGTATTTGAAAAGTTACAGTCAACGAATCGACAATTTTCATATTCTCCTTTTGTCAAATGACTGTTGCTGAAATCTATTTTGTCGAATGTTTTTTCTTCAGTGTATGCCAATGCCATTTTGCCTGCATTATTTATTCCTGTTTTCATTTTTATCTCCTTTTTTATGTCTTTTTTCGGGACGATTTATATTCATTGTAATAATTTTCTGTTTTCCACATCGTGCAACACACGCATTTGCTGAATAGCAATCTGATTCAGTTTTATCAGCCGTTCGCGTTGCAGAAGTTCTTCGTTGATAAAAACAGCGTTGAGATTCTCCATATTCGAGAGGCAAATCAACTCGTTAATAGTTGCGTAATCGCGGATATTGCCCTTTAACGTGGGATTGGTTTCTCGCCATTCTTTGGCAGTTATGCCGAATAAAGCCACATTTAAAACATCCGCCTCGTTGGCATAAATTACGGACGTTTGCTGAGGTGTCAATTCAGGCGGAATAAGATTTTGTTTTATTGCATCGGTATGAATATGATAGTTGATTTTAGCCAACTCGCGTTTCGCCGACCAACCCAATGATTTTTGTTCTTCTTCTTTGAGACGTTGAAATTCTTTGACAATATACAATTCAAATTCTATGGAAATCCAACTTGCAAATTTGAACGCAATGTCTTTATGAGCAAACGTTCCACCGTAGCGTCCCGATTTTGAAATCATTCCAATAGCATGGGTAGTTTCAATCCATTTTTGTGGCGATAAGGTAAATGCGTTTAGTCCCGCTTCCTTTTTAAACCCCTCGAATTCGAGGGGTTTAAAATCGGGATTATATAAACATTCCCAAATGCCTAAATATTCAATCACATTGCGATTTCGCATCCAATTACCTATTACTGCATTTGGGTCGGATGTTTTGAACTTCGCTATGTCAGTCAATGATATGTAATCAGTATTGTTTGCCCTGATAATGGTTACATCCGTATTTTTTACATTTATCTTTGCCATATTATTTTATTTTTTTTGTCCTTTCTGAACAGTTTATATTTTATGCTTAATTTGGAATAAAGTCTATTCTAATAAATTTAACAATCCTAACCCTAACAAGATTTAAAACCATGTTAGGGTTAGAATAAAGGTAAATATTAAAAGGCAGACGTATTATAATTTTATACGTTCTACTTTCAATTCGTTAATTTTTGTTGTGCCTACTTTTAGCTCTTCGCCAAGTTTGATGTGGCTTGCATCGTCAATTGTCATAGTTTTGTACTGGCTGAAAAATGCAACGGCAGCGGTATCTACGGCAACAGGGTCGGTTGACATAAACAGGGCTTTTGCCAATTGCACATCGGAGGCACTTTTGCCTTGTGGTCCGTTTTGGGTCATAATTCGGTACGCATCAACAATGTTAAGAGCGGGTTTTTTTCTGAATGTTGCAAAATCGGCAATACATTGCTGCAAGTCGTTGGAGTGCCAGTATCTGCGGTCCCACACTACGCCCATGCTGTTTTTCAGTGATATTGTCATTTTTGCTCCGCCGTGATTTTTCAATATCGGAACGTTAATCCACACGTCATAATCTAAAATGGCTTCGTGTACTTTTGCCGATTTAAGACGTTTGCCGTTGGGTATTGATACTTCGCGATAATATTTTTCTTCGTGGGCAAACAGCATTTTTCCGCCGGCAGCCTTTACGGCATCTTCAATTCCGCTGTTTTTGTAGCATCCTCGCCATTCGTCGCAAGTGTGGTCGAATACGCCTACTTCCGATGCTCCGGCAGCAAGGCAGTCTTTGATAAGTGCCGATATTAACAGAGGATTTGTGTCGGCAGCAAGTTCGGGGGCTTTGTTCCATCCGATGTTTGGCTTTATCACAACACTCTGTCCTTTTTTAACAAATCTGGCAATTCCACCCATCGAGGCAATTGCTTTTGCATAAAGTTGAGCCGGTTCGCCACCCATTACGGCAACCAAATCGTTAAATTCCGGCGCGGGATTTGAGGGCATCGAGGCAAAAAGTTTTCCCGATTTCAGTTGTAATACACTTGCAAATCCGCCTAATGCAAGTGCTCTGAGAAAGTTTCTACGTTCCATAATAAACGATGTATTAATTAATGTAACAATTTTCGTCAAAGATATAAATTTATTTTTAAAGAAACAAGAGGCGAGAGGCAAGAAGTTGATTTGTTTTAATTAGTCGTAAGTCGTAAGTCATAAGTTGTAAGTATTTGTTGATTTGTTTTAATTAGTCGTAAGTCGTAAGTCGTAAGTCATAAGTTGTAAGTATTTGTTGATTTGTTTTTGTTGATTTGAAAAAAATCTTTATGAACTTTATGAACTTCTTAACTTCTTGTTTCTTGCTTCTTGCCTCTCCCTATCTCTAACTATTTTTTTGATAAAATAAGCAAGATTAACGTTTTTGTGATTTTTTTTTTCACAGATAGCAAAAAAATTGTTACATTTGCAGTCTGTATCATAGCTGATACA
>JAITOP010000006.1 GCA_031289895.1 Prevotellaceae bacterium | reverse complement strand
TGTGAATTTTTCTTGTCATATTATAATATAAAAGTTGCCATATAAACAAAAACTATTGGAAACGACAGCAAAACAGCGTCAAATCTGTCGAGTATGCCTCCGTGTCCCGGAATTATTTTTCCCGAATCTTTAACTCCTACGCTACGTTTCAGCATTGATTCAACCAAATCGCCGAATGTTCCGAAAACAGATGTTATAATTGCAATAATTATCCAATGATGCATATTTTCGGAATAAAACATAAATTTTGAAACCAAAATGCTTGCAACTACTGCTGTTATTATGCCTCCTATAAAACCTTCCCACGATTTTTTTGGCGATATTCGCGGAAAAAGTTTATGTTTTCCATTCTGCCCTAATAACATTCCAAAACAATATGCGCCAACATCATTTGCCCAAATTAATATGAAAAAGGCTAAAATAAAAAAATTATGACGATTGCTCGGCACATCATTGCACAATTGAATTAATGCGAACGGAATAACAATATAAAATATTGGAATAAAAAATAAGGATAAATTTTCAAAAGGTTTTTCTGATTTTTTGTACAATTCTAAAACAAATATGATAATTGTGGCAATAATAGGAAGTAAAATTAAAAAGCCGTTTAGCAAAAATAATAATATTTCAATCAATTCACTTTTGTCAAATATATCATCTTCTATGTAATAAATATTTTGAAATAAGAAAGCCCAAGCAACAATGCAAATACCTGAAAAAATACTTAAAAATTGTTGAATTTTATGCGGTTTTTGGAAAAACATTTTGAAAAATTCGTTCATTCCCAAAATTACAATTATACACGTTAATGCTAAGAACGCATAAGCATTCCACAAAATACAGCCCACCATTATCACCAAAAACAGCAATCCGCTTAAAGTTCTTGCTATTAAATTTTTCATATTATTAATATTTTATAACTATAAAAAAATCATTTTTCACTGTCAATAAATAATTGTCCGCCGCTTAACGGCTTAAAACCAAGTTCTTCGAGCCTTGCCATCGATTTGCGTTTTCCGAGTATTCTTTCCAAATCTTCTGAAAAAATTACTTCTTTTTCGAGCAATAATTCTGCAACCTGTTTCAAACCATCGTTGTTTTCGGTAAGAACTTTTTTAGCAAGTTCGTAAGCATCATCAATAAATTTTTTGGCTTCGGAGTCAAGTAATTCGGCGGTTTTTTCGCTGTAAGGTTTCCCGAACATCATTTCTTGTCCCGACGAATCGTAATAACTCATATTTCCTATTTTTTCGCTCATTCCGAAATATGCAACCATCGCATAAGCCTGTTTTGTAACTTTTTCCAAATCGCTGATTGCGCCTGTCGAAATTTTTCCGAACGTAAGTTCTTCGCTTGCACGTCCTCCGAGTGCCGACGACATTTCGTCCATCATTTGTTCTGTTGTTGTAATCTGACGTTCTTCGGGCAAATACCACGCTGCGCCAAGCGAGCGTCCGCGCGGAATTATAGTAACTTTTAGCAACGGATTTGCATGTTCGAGCAACCAGCTTACTGTCGCGTGTCCTGCTTCGTGATAGGCTATTGTTCGTTTTTCTTCTATTGATATTATTTTACTTTTCTTTTCAAGTCCGGCTATAATTCTGTCGATAGCATCCAAAAAATCTTGTCGGTCAACAGCTTTTTTGTTATTTCGTGCAGCAATAAGAGCTGCTTCGTTGCACACATTTGCAATATCTGCGCCCGAAAATCCGGGTGTTTGTTTTGCCAGAAAACTGATATTCAAACCGTCAATAAGTTTTATGCCGCGAAGATGCACCTGAAAAATTTCCTGACGTTCTCTTAATTCCGGCAAATCGACATGAATCTGGCGGTCGAAACGTCCTGCACGCATTAGGGCTTTATCAAGAATATCGGCTCTGTTGGTTGCCGCAAGAATAATTACGCCGCTGTTTGTTCCGAAACCGTCCATTTCGGTAAGTAATTGGTTAAGTGTATTTTCGCGTTCATCATTTGACGACCAGCCTACATTTTTTCCGCGTGCGCGACCAACAGCATCAATTTCGTCAATAAAAACAATGCATGGTGCTTTTTCTTTTGCCTGCTTAAATAAATCGCGAACGCGCGATGCTCCTACGCCAACAAACATTTCAACAAAATCGCTTCCCGACATCGAGAAAAACGGAACGTTTGCTTCGCCCGCAACGGCTTTTGCGAGTAGTGTTTTTCCTGTTCCGGGAGGTCCAACCAATAATGCGCCTTTGGGAATTTTTCCGCCCAAAGCGGTATATTTTGTGGGATTTTTAAGAAAATCTACAATTTCCTTGATTTCTACTTTTGCTTCTTCAAGTCCTGCTACATCGTTGAATGTGATTTTGTTGCCTGCCGAATTTTTATCAAACAGCTGGGCTTTCGATTTTCCTACCGAAAAAATTCCGCCGCTGCCACCTCCTGTGCCTCTGGTCATTCCGCGCATTATAAACATCCATAATATAATTATAAGTGCTATCGGAAAAATCCACGAAAGTATTCCGCCCCAAACGTCTGATTCTTCTTTATAAAAAGGTTCTATTCGTTTTTCGACAGCAATATTTTCTTGCGCTGCATTAAATTCAATATCCGATTTCCATTCTTTGTAAATATTGAAATACCATTGAGGCGAGGCGGTTTTGCTTTTTCCGAGTTCATCTTTATACGCATTTTCGCCTTTTTCGTTAAGATAAATATCTACACGATTGCGATTTGTAATAACTTCGGCTTTTTTGACATAACCTTTTTCAAGCATTTCGCGAACTATGCGCCATTCGGTTTCTTTTGAACCTGCGCTGTCTGAAAAAAAATAAAAAGCCAGCAATACTGCGCCTGTTATAACCCAGCCCCAATAGGGATTGAAGTTTTTTATTGAATTGTTTTTTTTGTTTTCGTTCATAATTTTATGTTTTCTATTCGGTATATTGTATTAATTCGGCATCAGCCCATAATTCTTCGAGTCGGTAAAAATTGCGTTGCTCTGTTTGGAAAATATGAATTACCACATCGCCATAGTCTAAAATAATCCAAAAAGCATTTTCAATTCCGTTGCGCCGCCACACTTTTTCGTTTAAATTTTCTAAAACTTTATCTTCTATATTGTCCGAAATTGCAGACACTTGCGTATGCGAATCGGCATTGCAGATAATAAAATATTTGCAAATAGAATTTTTTAACTTTGAAAGATTAAGACTAATGACATTTTGCGCTTTTTTTTCGTGCATAGCCTCAACAGCTACTTTAAGCAATTCTGCCGCAGTATCTGTATTATCAGATTGTTTGATGATTTTTTTACCCATTTAATAAATTATTTTTTTACAAAAGTAAGATATTTTTTATAATTTTAATATAACTATTACCTTTGTATCGCAATTAAATTAAATTAAATATGATTACAATAAAAAAATTAGGTGAGTTAATAGGTTGTGAAACACTATGGTATAACGAAACCGAATCGACAAACGATTTGGCTCATACTGCAATAATTAACAACTGTGTTAACGGCAGCGTTTTTATTGCTGACGTTCAAACCAAAGGACGTGGGCAACGCAGCAATTCGTGGGAAAGCGAACCATCAAAAAATTTAACATTTTCGGTGATTTTATATCCCGAATTTTTAAAAGTTGAGGAACAATTTTTGCTGTCGAAAGCAATTTCGGTTGCTGTTGTCGATTTTTTGAAAGAATGTGGATTAACCGCAAAAATAAAATGGCCTAATGACATTTATGTTGGCGACAAAAAAATCACGGGAATACTTATAGAACACAGCATTACAGCAAATAACATAGCCTCATCGATTGTAGGCGTGGGATTAAACGTAAATCAAAAAACGTTTTTGTCGGATGCACCAAATCCTACTTCAATTTTAATTGCGCTTGGCAGAGAAAAAGAATTAGACCGCGCAAAATCGTTGGAAAGATTATTGTTTTTGTTCGAGCAACGTTATAAATCACTTATGACAAGCAATTTTGAAAAACTTGAAAAAGATTATTTCCAGCATCTTTACCATAACGACGGTTTTTACCAATACATCAGCGCCGAAAGAAAATTTGCAGCAAAAATAATCGGAATAACCAACATCGGCGAACTACTGCTCGAAACAGAAAACGGCGAACAACAAAAATTCGGATTTAAAGAAATTTCGTTTGTTGTTTAAGTCGTAAGTCGTAAGAAAAAACAATTACGAATTACGAAATTACGAATTACGGGTGGTTAATGGCACGTCATTGCGAGGAGGAACGACGAAGCAATCCAGCAAATTACGAATTACGAATTACGAAATTACGAATTGTGCCGAATACAAAAAAATCCGAAGGATTAAATGTGAATAACCCCCAATGAAGCGAAGCGATTGGGGGATGAAAAACAAATACAAAAAGAGTGCGGAACACAAAAGATTATTAGAACCACAACTGCCCACCCGCACGACTTGTAGAATTAAGAATTAAAAATTAAGAATTAAGAATTGCCACCCAACCTGGGGTGTAAAAAATGTTGGGTATGGTTAAAAAATTCTCGTTCCACATTGCGTACCTACGGCACGCCACTGTGCGTGTAAAACGAATTTTCTACCAACATTTTGTCCCGATGGGACATTGTTTTTCATCCCGTTAGGTGGGGTGTAAAAAATGTTGGGTATGGTTAAAAAATTCTCGTTCCACATTGCGTACCTACGGCACGCCACTGTACGTGTAAAACGAATTTTCTACCAACATTTTGTCCCGATGGGACATTGTTTTTCATCCCGTTAGATAGTGCCATTTGGCTACAAAGTCGCCAAAATGTCTCTATCTGAATTTGCGCCAAATGTCTATTTCTCAGCAAGTTCAAAATTTAAACATTCGCTCAAAAATACGAAATCGCCATTTGGCGCAATTATAGGGATTGTATGTTGGTAGAAAAGTACAAACACCCTCTATTGTTCGACCCCATTCGGGGTCGGATTTGCCGTGTGGACATTCTTTCTACCAACATTTGAATCCTAACGGATTCATTTCATCTTTTATGGGTTATTTATTTTTGTTACTAAAATAAATTTGATACATCAAAATAAAGTTATAAATTTGTCAGGGTCAACGCATATAAAAACAAAAAAATCAGCAGTTATAAACAATTTAACATATTGATTGTTAATAACTTAATTTGGTTTTTATGATATTTTTTTTGTAC
>JAITOP010000389.1 GCA_031289895.1 Prevotellaceae bacterium | reverse complement strand
ACTCGACCTTGAAGTTTTTTTCCATAATTATAATTGTTTGTTATTCAGCGACAAAGATACGAAATTTCAAGGTCTTTTTCAAATAAATAATGTTATAATTAGTTAAATATTAGGTGGTTGTGGAGGTTTTTTGTCATGTAGTAAAATTGTTATTATAAGGTAGTTATTGTATTGCTTTATTTATTAAATCATTAACATTGTTTTCGATTGTTACGTAAATTTGTTGTTTCATTTTGTCAAAATCGGATATTGAATATTTGTTTTTTATTTCGCCATTGTCGATATGAAAAATATAATCGCAAATATCGGGCAATACTTCAATAATATGTGAAGTTACGATTAGCGTTTTTTCAGATTTTTTCATTTTTGTTATGATTAATTTCAAAATTTGCGTACTCTCAACATCCAATCCATTAAACGGTTCATCAAATATATATATATTTTTATTCATTTTGATTCCAAACAAAATCGCCAATTTCTTTTTCATTCCTGTAGAATAATTATCAATTAATTCGTTTAATGGAATATTGAAAAGTTTTTGCCACAAATCATTATCGAAATCTTTATTATTTATCAAATTAAGATATTCTTTTCCTTTTAGATACGGATAGAAATAATTTTCTGACTCGATGTATGCAATATCTTGCTTCGATAATTTTTTATCATCAATCAGTATGTTTCCTGCATCTGCTTTTTTAATTCCGTAGATGGTATTTAATAAAGTTGTTTTTCCCGAACCGTTAAGTCCTACAATGCCATACACATTGCTCTCATTAAGTTGCAAGTCAATGTTTTTCAACACTTTTTTCGAACCGTAAGATACATCTATGTTGCTAATTGAAATCATCCAAATAATAATTTAAATTTGTTATTGCCTGTTTATAACTTATTAATCCAAAAGGGATTGTGAAAATCAATAAAGGTAAAATTATGTTGCTTATTGCAATTAAAAGTGAAAGAATGATATTTGCACTTATACCTTTTGTTGGTTTGTATGATGCGTATTTATTTATAATTATAGTCGAAAAACAAAATATATTAACTGCACAAAAACAAATTGTTACATACCATAATTCATAGTTTATGATACCGTATAAAACGACAACGGGCGCAATTAATTTTAAATAAAATTTTATATGCTGTTTTAGTTTTGTTTTTAAAAATTGTTTTGCGTCATATTCATTTATAACCAATATATTAAGCGGTTCATTAAATTCGTAAAAAGAATTTAACATTAGTAAAATAACACATAAAATCACAAGCGATATGTAAGGTAAAAACGATAAAAACAAAGCCAATATCCAAAATAAAAATATAAATATGCCTCCAACTCGCAATCCTGCAAGCCATTCAAAATTTTCTTTCGGCACAAAACGTGAAAAAATTGATATTGTTGCAATATTTTTGCTACATTGAAAATTTAAAAGCACAACTAAAAATATGCTTGTTAACGATAAGATTAGGTAAATTATGTTTGTTGAAAACGCAATAATAATCAATAATGGCAGAAAATAAGCAACATATTCGACAAAATAAATAAAAGCAGGAAATATAGAAATTGATGAAATAATTTTTTTATCTTTTCGTAATGAATGAATAATTGTTGTTAAAAAGAAACATACTAAGATAGTCAAATTTTGATTATAAATAAATGCATTGCGAAGATACAACAGAATAATCAGAATAATTAAGCCGCTAACAAAAACACGAAATACACCCAACTCTTTGGATATTCGCCATAATTGCAACAGTCTGATATTTAATATTCTTAATAACATAATTTTAATGCATGCTTAATTTCATCATTTCCATCTCCATTTTTCATCAATATTGTATGCAATATTTAAGCGTGTTGAAATTTCTTTGAGTTTTATTTTCAGATTGTCGGGTTCGGTAATTTTATCTTTGGGGATGATAAGAGATTGTGCGGTTTTAAATTTTATGATTATCAATGTCTCTATTTCATTTATTTCTTCTATATTGGTGATATTTGTTACGCTGTTATTGTCTGCATTTCTTGTCGTTATGTTATCATCATTAAATTCTACAATGCTTATTTTATTAAATCTGTTAACGTAATTTTCTTTTAAAAATGATGTGTATTGCTTTTAAATATAATTTTGTTGCCATATAGGAGTACTCAAAAAATATACAGTTAACGAAGGTATAAGGACGTAGATAGCCTCTCTGTATTTTGCAAAAAAAATCAATATAATTTCCATAAAAGCAATAAATAATATTAATTCAATTTTATTGTATCTCCTTATTTTTCTTATTGTTTTCGACTTTGACGCAACAAAAAGCTGCTGAGTCAAAAAATCATTTTCAGTCAATTTGTATTCTATTTGCATTGTGTGTTTATAAAATTATAGGTTTACATTCCAATCCTTTTGTTTTCAAAAATTCGAGTAAGCGGGGCAGGACATATTTTATGTTTTTTTCTGATTTTTTTGAGTCGTGCAAGCCGATAACAGAGCCTGCCTGCACATATTTTGTAACATTTTTCAAGCAATGCCGCCGCGATATTGTACTGCTGTAATCGCGGCTGACTATATCCATCATTACAATATGAAATCGCTTGCTCAACATTTTTATCTGGCGCGGCGTGCAACGTGCGTATGGTGGTCGCAGCAAATTGCTTTCAATAAATTCTTCGGCAAAATCAAAATCTTCAACATACCTGCCTACGCTAACGCCAAAGCCTTTCACATGGCTGTACGAGTGATTTCCTACGCTGTGTCCCTGTTCAACAATCATTTTAAAAACTTCGGGATATTGTTCTACATTTTTCCCTAAGCAAAAAAATGTTGCTTTTGCATTATATTTTTCAAGTTGTTTCAGCACCCAAGGCGTTACTTCGGGATTTGGTCCATCGTCAAAAGTCAGGTAAACGCTTACTTTATCGTCGTCATTATAAAAGTTCCAAATTATCGACGGATATAGACGTTTTATGAATTTTGGCGGACTAAATCTCATTAGTTTATCAAAGTTATAAAGTTTGTAAAGTTATAAAGTATAAAGTTATAAAGTTTGTAAAGTTATAAAGTATAAAGTATAAAGTTATAAAGTTTGTAAAGTTATAAAGTTTGTAAAGTTATAAAGTTTGTAAAGTTATAAAGTTTGTAAAGTTATAAAGAACACATCATAACAAAACCGTTTTACTTATTACATACTACTTTCATTATTAATTCTTAATTCTACCTTCATTATTAATTCTTCATTATTAATTCTTAATTTTTAATTCTTAATTTTTAATTTTTAATTCTTAATTCTACCTTATGTTGTACGCTTTCACAATTTCGGGAAATGTTTGCTTATATAAATTTACTTTTTCTGTAATTTTTGCTGCCATTTCT
>JAITOP010000381.1 GCA_031289895.1 Prevotellaceae bacterium | reverse complement strand
GAAAAACGAGAACTTGGATTTTTGAAAGGGAAAGTCAAATTCAGTTGGGTCGGCGATGGTAAAATAACCGAAGAAGAATTTCTTGGATTATGAGTTATTTATTGGATACTCATACTTTTATATTCTCTTGCCGCTCGTTTTTAATTATCTAAACGATATTCGGATATGATAATTTACTAACTTAAATAATTTTAATAAAATGATTTCAATAATAATTTGTTCTACAAATCAGGATATTTCAAACGAATTAAAAATCAATATTGAAAATACAATTGGTGTTTCTTATGAATTGATAGTGATTGATAATTCAAAAAATGAATATTCTATTTTTGAAGCCTATAATGAAGGTATAAAAAAAGCAAAATACGATTTGTTGTGTTTTATGCACGAGGATATTAAATATCATTCTAATAATTGGGGCGAAAAAATAATAAAACATTTATCAAATCCAAAAACAGGTTTAATAGGTTTATCGGGTTCATATTATTTACTATCAATTCCTTCTGCGTGGTTTAAAGCAAAACCTTTTGTAAAAAATCAAATTCAATCAGATGGTATTGGTAAAAAACCTGTTAAGAAATATTCAATAAATGAAGATAAAGAAGTGATATGCGTTGATGGTTTTTGGTTTTGTTCGCGAAAGGCTGTTTTTGAACAAGTTGCGTTTGACGAAGAAACTTTTGATAATTTTCATTTTTATGATTTGGATATTTCTATGCAAATTCACAGTAAAAAATATTTAATTTATGCAATTCACGATATTACAGTCGAACATTCATCATCTGGAACATTTAATAATCAATGGCTTAATGCGGCTTACAATTTTCACAATAAATGGAAAAATCAATTGCCTGCAACAATAAATTCCGCTTTGAAAAAAAAATCATTGGTAAATACAAAGGCTTTCAGAGATTTATTGTATTTGCACAGAAAAAATCACCGACCTGTTCCAAAAGAAACATTAAAAATGGGATGGAAACAATTAAAATTATATATAGTGATAGCCTATTTGTTATTTTACATCAAATCAATAACATCATAATTTATTATTTTTCAAATATTTTTCCAACATTGGATTTAACTGTTCCCAAACTACATCAACAGTAATTAAATCATATAGTTGCTGATATGTCAGATTTTTATTTTTTTGTGATGTTTGCTCATCCAAATCATCTACGCTAATTCCAATTGCCTCAATATCGTTTTGCGGCAGCCAAACTGATTTTTTAACATCCGGCGAAATTATACAAAACGAAGGCACATCAACAGCATGAGCAATATGTCGGGTTCCTCCCTCGTTGCCGAAAAATAATGTGCAAAACGAACATAATGAAGCCAATCCGCGCAACGAACCTGCATTTATATCAATAAATATATTTTTATTATGATTTAATTTTTCGTAAATTTCATGAGCAATTTTTTCCTCGTGTCCGGGTACATAATTTAAAATTATTTGAACATCATAATTATCAAGTATTCTATGCAAAATTTCGGTCATTCGGTTGATATTCCACATTTTATGCAACAATTTGGATGCTACGGCTGCCAATATAACAGGTCGTGAAAAATCAACGCCGTTTTGTATCATATAATTTTTGAATGCCGCGTTTTCGTGCGCCGAAATGCTAAGGTTAAAATTACGACTGTATTTTACATGATATTTTTTTTCCAATGGCGACAATAACATCAGATTTTTTCCTATTTTATCTAATTTATCATGTGTGTTTTTATTTTCAATTCTATGATTATGAATAAATAAATTGTACCATTTTTTTCGTCCAATACGAAAATCCGTATGCAACGAAAAAAGCGAAAATAAACTTGTTTTAATTGTCGAACGCATATCAATAATTATATCATAATGATTTTCATGCATCGTTTTCCATACTTTTTTTATATACGAAAATCCCGAAGTTTCGCTTTTATCAAAAGTAATTATTTTATCAATATTCGGATGATTGTCAAATAAAGACGCTATTGACTTATTCAACACCAAATGTATTTCGGCGTTATCAAAACTCGCGCGCAGCGAACTGCATAAAGCAAGAGTCAAAACCGAATCGCCTATTTGTCTAAACCGTATAATTAAAATTTTCATCCTTTTTAATATTGTATATTTTTGAAATAAAACACAAAGGTAAGTATTTTGATAAAATATTTTAAATTTTATTAATTCAATTGAATTTTCGCAAGTTCATTTTAATTGCAATTAAAATCATCAATTATTAATTACAATTCCAAAATTTTATATAAATTTGCAAACGATAAATATAAAATTATTTAATAACAAACACACATATTTTCTATGAAAAAAGCATTATTTTTTGCAATTGCAGCAATTACTTTTGTGTCATGTTCACAAAAATTCGACGAAAAAACATGGATTCGCGTAAATCAAATGGGATATTATCCCGAAGCGTCTAAAACGGCTGTGTTTATTACCAAAGGCGATGCCGAAATTAAAAAATTTTCGATATGCGATTCGGCAAACGGAAAAGTTTTGAAAACCTACAACAACCCGCAACAAACAGGCGACTGGAGCGTATTTAAACACTCGGCGCGTTTGAATTTCAGCGATTTTACATCTTGCGGAACATTTTATATTTCGGCAAATAACATCAAGTCGGGATATTTTAGAATTGGCGATAATATTTACAACGGCGCATCCGATTTTTTGTTACGATATATGCGGCAGCAACGTTGCGGATTTAATCCGTACATAAACGAAAAATGCCATCAAAACGATGCTTTTATAATTTATCATCCTACGCTGGAAGGCAAAATGATTGATGTTACAGGCGGTTGGCACGATGCCGCCGACCAACTGCAATACGTTACAACATCGGCAAACGCTGTATATACAATGCTTTTGGCATATCAGCACAATCCCGAAGTTTGGGGCGACCAATACGATGCGCTCGGACTGCCCGGTGCAAACGGTATTCCCGATGTTTTAGACGAGGCAAAATGGGGAATGGATTGGCTTGTGAAAATGAATCCGCAAAAAAATATGATGTTTGCCCAAATCGCTGACGACCGCGACCACAAAGGTTTTCGTATCCCTTCGCACGATTCGGTAGATTACGGAAAAGGAGCAAATATTCGCCCCGTGTATTATGTTACAGGCGAGCCTCAGGGGCTTTTCAAATATAAAAATAATGCCAAAGGAGTATCGTCTATTGCAGGAAAATTTGCATCTGCATTTGCACTCGGCGCAAGGGTTTTAAAACCTTATTATCCCGAATATGCCGAAAATATTGCAAAAAAAGCCATTGATGCTTATGATTACGGAGTGGCAAAACCGGGAGAAACGCCAACAGCGCCCGGAACCGCTCCCTATCATTACGAAGAAGAAAATTATGTTGACGATATGGAACTCGCCGCCGCAGAACTCGCAAAAACCACAAACAACGAAAAATATATAAACGATGCAGCAAACTACGGAAAACAAGAACCAATAATTCCTTGGATTATCAACGATACTGCGCGGCATTATCAATGGTACCCCTTTGTAAATATAGGACATTATCAGGTTGCTGTAACCGAAAATGAAACGTACAGAAAAGAATTTGTAACATATATGAAAGATGCGATTGACATTATTGCCGAGCGTGCAAAACAAAATCCTTTCAACATAGGAATTCCATTTATTTGGTGTTCAAATAATTATGTTTCGGCAATGCTTACGCACATCGAATTGTACAAAAAACTTACGGGCGACAATAGTTACGCCGAGTTGGAATCGTCGCTGCTCGATTGGCTGTTTGGCTGCAATCCGTGGGGAACAAGCATGATTTGCGGACTGCCCTCGTGGGGAAATACGCCCGAAGATGTTCACGCAATTTACAATCAACTGCTGAACGGAAAAATTGACGGCGGATTAGTTGACGGACCCGTTCGCGCAAGCATTTTTAATGCACTGTTCGGCGTAAAAATGAGCAAGCCCGACGAATATGCCGAAGTGCA
>JAITOP010000376.1 GCA_031289895.1 Prevotellaceae bacterium | reverse complement strand
TTATTTTATTGTCGTAATATTGTGAACCTTCGGCATTACGCGGAAAATATCCCAAAAACCACACAACAATAGATGCAATTAATATTATTGTTCCCATTTTTCGCAAATATTGCTGTCCTTTTTCCCACATGTGTCTGACAGTAGATTTCACGGTAGGCATACGATATGGCGGAAGTTCCATTACAAACGGCGTTTCATCTTTTCTGAACAAAAATAATTTGAAAATTTTTGCCATTACAACGGCTAAAAAAATTCCAAAAGCATAAATTGAGATAAAAACAAGGATTTTATTCTCCGGAAAAAATGCGCTTACAAGCACTATATACACAGGCAATCGCGCACTGCACGAAATCAACGGGTTTATAAGAATTGTAATCATGCGGCTGCTTCGGTTTTCTATTGTTCGCGCTGCCATAATTGCGGGAACGCTGCATCCGAAACCCATTATCAGCGGAATAAATGATTTTCCGTTTAATCCTGCTTTGCGCATTATTTTGTCCATAATAAACGCTGCACGAGCCATATATCCGGAATCTTCCATAAACGAAATAAACAAATAAAGTATAAGAATATTAGGCAAAAATACTATCACGCCTCCCACTCCGCGTATAATTCCGTCAATAAGTAAATCTTTTAATGGTCCATCGCTCAATATGCCGCCAACCCAATTTCCCAACGCTACTTTTCCTGCCTCAATCCAATCCATTGGATATTGTCCTAATTTGAATGTAGTTACAAACATCAGCAAAATAAAAAGAATGAAAATCGGGAATCCCCAGAATTTATGTGTAACAAAGGCATCCAAAAATTTTGTGCTTGCGGTTGTTTCTGTGTTATTTTGTTTTAGTGTTTCGTGTAATGCGCCTGCAATAAATCCGTATTTTGCATTTGTTATTGCTGTTTTTGCATCTTCGTTTAACAATGTTTTTATTCGTTCACTTTCTTTATTTCTGATTTCAAAAATAGTATCGGCATTGCTCAGTTTGGTTATCACTTTTTCGGATTCGTTGTCGTTTTCCAATAATTTTATTGATAAAAACCGTGTAGAATAATGTTTTCGTATGTCAGCGTTTTTTGCGATTTCTTCTTTTATTTTCGATATCGAATGTTCAATTTCGTTGCCGTGATTGATGTGTATGTGTTTAGCCGTTTTGTGTATGGGCATATTTTTTTCATCAATGGGCGATAAAAAATCAGCTGAAACATATTCTTCATAAACTTTTGCAACAACATCAAAAAGTTCTTTTACGCCTTTGCCTGTGCGGGCTACGGTTGGCACAACAGGTACTCCTGTCATTTTTGATAATGAATAAAAATCAAGCGAATTGCCTTTTGCCAAAAATTCGTCGTACATATTCAGTGCTATCACAACTCGCACATTCATATCAATTAATTGAGTTGTGAGATATAAATTTCGTTCTATATTAGAAGCATCAATTACATTTACAATAACATCCGGTTTTTTTTCGGCGATATGTTTTCGCACATAAATTTCTTCGGGCGTATATGCTGTAAGTGAATAAGTTCCGGGCAAATCAACAATATTAAAATGATAATCGCCTTGTGTAAACGAACTTGCTTTTGCATCAACCGTAACGCCGCCGTAATTTC
The DNA here is from genome assembly GCA_031289895.1 of Prevotellaceae bacterium. GTDB lineage: Bacteria > Bacteroidota > Bacteroidia > Bacteroidales > UBA932 > JAIRKV01. The sequence goes on along the minus strand of JAITOP010000376.1, from coordinate 5,685 downwards.
CAACGTGTTCGTGTTCGTTGGCGGCAAAATTAAATAATGTCGATTTTCCGCAATTCGGATTTCCAACAAGTGCAACGGTTATTGTATTTGGCTTATTTATTGAAATTTCCTGATTTTCGTTTTCTGTAATAATTCCGTGAAAAGGGTCTTGTATTGGTTTTTCGTCGTCGTGAGTTATGCGCACAACTTCAATAAGCGAGGCTTCGCTACGGCGCAACGAAACTTCGTAGCCCATAACTTTGTATTTAACAGGGTCTTTAAGCGGAGCATTAAGAATAACTTCAACTTCCTGCCCTCTCACAAAGCCCATTTCGGCAATACGATTACAAAAAGCATCGTGCAGACTGCGGTGTCCGAACAAATTATGTTTCTGATTTGGTTCGATATTTTTGTGCTGACGCATTCGTGAACTGCGCCGCATAATCTTAACAACTATACATTTTTCGCCTGTTTGTAGTTCTGATAATCTCATTTTGTTTTGCCAATTTAGGCACAAAGATAGTATTTATTCATTAATTATTTAGAATGATTATAAATAATTTTTAAAAAGATTTGTTGGTTTGTAAGTCGTAAGTAATAAGTCGTAAGTCGTAAGTCATAAGTCATAAGTCGTAAGTCGATTGTTAGTTGGTTAGTTGGTTAGTCGATTTGTCGGTTTGTCGATTTTTGTCGATTTTAAAATGCACACAGATAAAAGTCAATTACGAATTACAAAATTTGTAAAATAAAAAACTTTATAACTTTATAAACTTTACAACTTTATAAACTTTATAACTTTAAAAACTTTAAAAACTTTAAAAACTTTATAACTTTAAAAACTTTATAACTTTACAACTTTATAAACTTTACAACTTTATAAACTTTATAACTTTAAAAACTTTATAACTTAAAAAAAAATAAAAAAACATTTAATTTTTTTGAAATAATAAAAAAGTTTCTACCTTTGCAGCGGATTTCTTCCAAAAACCATTAATCCAATATTATATTTAGATATTGTATTCTGAGTAAATAAATGACGAAAAGAAGAAGTATGTATATATAATAGTAGTGCAATAATGGGATATGAAATTGAATTTCAACAATTAATAATTATGAACAAATAAAAAACATATAATAAATATGTACGACATTTTAGTATTAAACAAAAAAACACAAGACGAACTTTTTGAAATCGCAAAAACTTTGAACTTAAAAAAATTTCAAACTTTGACTAAAGAAGATTTAATTTATCGCATTTTAGACGAACAGGCTATTCAGGCTATTCCTAATAAAAGCGATGAAAAAACAGACAATAACAAAAGGCAATTTGTCAAAAAATCAGACGACAACAAGAAAAATTCTGCTGCCGGTCAGAATGCAAATAAAGCAAAACGTGAACGCATAAAGCGCGTTGAAACGGAAATCAAAAAAGTAGGTTATTCTACTCCGCCGAAAATGGAAGATGAGCAGGTTGGAAATTCTGTTGTTCAGATAGAAATATTTCCTGCAAAAAAAGGAGAAAAAATTGCAGAAGAAGTAGCCCAGTCGCCGAAACCGGTGGTAGAAGAAGCAAAAACACTGCAACAAACTATTGATAAAAAGAAAACATCGCGCGGAAGACCAAAGAAAATATCGGAAAATGCTGAAAAAGCAAATGATGCCAACAGCAATATAACCGAAACATCAGCCGAAAAAACTAAAGTCACAGAAAACCTTTCGCAACCAACAAATACAGTATCGCAAACGTCTGCTGCAACAGAAAATGCACAGCCTGACACGGTAAATAAAGTTACAGATGTGAAAAAAGAAGAAAAATGTGAATTTGAAGGAATTATTGAAGCCACAGGAGTGCTTGAAACTATGCCAGATGGCTACGGATTTTTGCGCTCGTCGGATTATAATTATTTAAATTCGCCGGATGATATTTACGTTTCGCAATCGCAAATAAAATTGTTTGGATTAAAAACAGGCGATACCGTAACAGGCAGCATACGACCACCTAAAGAAGGTGAAAAATATTTTCCGCTGATAAAAGTAAATGAAATAAACGGCAGAAATCCGGATTACATTCGCGACCGTATTCCGTTTGATTATCTTACGCCGCTTTTTCCAAACGAAAAATTCGACCTCACAGGCAGAGGCTCAACATGCAATATATCAGTGCGCGTGGTAGATATGTTTGCACCGATAGGAAAAGGTCAACGCGGACTTATAGTAGCACAGCCGAAAACAGGTAAAACAGTGTTGCTTAAAGACATAGCAAACGCAATAACAGAAAATCATCCGGAAGTTTATATGATTGTACTTTTGATTGACGAGCGCCCCGAAGAAGTTACCGATATGTCGCGCAGTGTAAATGCCGAAGTTATCGCGTCAACATTCGACGAGCCGGCTGAACGTCATGTGAAAATTGCAAATATCGTTCTTGAAAAAGCAAAACGCCTTGTAGAATGTGGACACGATGTTGTTATTCTTCTCGATTCGATTACACGACTTGCACGTGCTTTTAATACCGTACAACCCGCGTCAGGTAAAGTGCTTTCGGGAGGTGTAGATGCTAACGCTTTGCAAAAACCCAAACGTTTTTTCGGCGCAGCGCGTAATATCGAAAACGGCGGCTCGCTCACCATTCTTGCTACGGCTCTTATCGAAACAGGCTCGAAAATGGACGAAGTAATTTTTGAAGAATTTAAAGGAACAGGAAACATGGAATTGCAACTCGACCGTAAATTATCGAACAAACGAGTTTTCCCAGCCGTAGATGTTACATTATCAAGCACTCGCCGCGAGGATTTGCTTACCGATAAAGAAACTCTCGGACGTATGTGGATTCTTCGCAACTACTTGGCTGACATGACTTCAGTAGAAGCAATGGAATTTATGAAAGCGCGACTTGAAAAAACATCTTCAAACGAAGAATTTTTTATATTGATGAACGACAAGTAAATTAAGAATTAAAAATTAAGAATTAATAGTTAACATATATAATTAAAAAAGAAATCCTTAGCGGGATTTTTTTTTCGTAATTGTTTTTCACAAGCCTCGTAATTCGTAATTCCGTAATTCGTAATTGTATTCGCGTGCCTCGTAATTTTTAATTTTTAATTTTTAATTCTTAATTTTTAGGGTATTCAATTCGAGCATGATAAATATTTTTCAGTTTTGATTTAAATATTTCTTTTGCGAGCGATAATTCTTTAAATGTAAGATTAGTATCGTTCATACATCCTTCCGCAATTTGATTGTTTACAATATCTTCAACCAAATTATTTATAGTTTCTTCGGTGTACGATTGCAACGTGCGCGAGGCGGCTTCGATTGAATCAGCCATCATCAACACAGCAAGTTCTTTACTCCAAGGGTTAGGTCCCGGATACGAAAATGCCGAAAAATCGCTTGCATCAGGATTTTGCTCTTTATATTTCGACAGAAAATAACGGGTTTTCGATTTTGCATGATGCGTGCGGATAAAATCAATAACATCAGCAGGCAAATTATATTTTTTTGCAAGCGCAATGCCATTTTCAATATGTTTTATAATTATTTTCGAACTTTCTTCGGGTGTCATATTGCGATGCACCGAAAAGCCTGATGTTTGCTGATTTTCAATAAAATATTCGGGATTCATAATCTTGCCTATATCGTGATAAAGTGCGCCGACACGAACAAGCAATGTTTCGCCATCAAATTGTCGTACAACTTCTTCGGCAATATTTGCAACTTGCATCGAATGTTGAAATGTTCCCGGCGCTTTTTCGGCAAGTTGTCGCAGCAGAGTTCGGTTAGTATCAGAAAGTTCCATGAGCGTGCTGTTTGATAAAAATCCGAAAATCTTCTCAAAAACATAAATCAACTGATACGCAAACAGCACAAATACAACATTTACGCCAAAAGCGAGTATCGTTTTCAAATTAATTTTATCGAACAAGCCATCTTTTATAAGGCAAACAGTGATATACGATAATGTGTAAAACAAAAATATCAATCCGATTGAGATAAACAAACGACCGCGCCGATACCATGTGCGAAACTGCGAAACCGAAATAATTCCTGCCGCAAGCGATACAAAAGCAAATTCAAAACTATTGGGCGCGTAAATAAAAACAAGCATAACTATTGTGATATAAACAAATATCGCCGTGCGCGAACGAAAAAATGTGCTTATATAAATCGGCACAATGGTAAGCGGAACAAGGTATATATTCATGTCTGATTTTATAATTTGCATAGAACCGAAAACGGCGGTAACCAACAGCAAAAGTATAAAAATGATGTTTTGCGCCCGCTTGAAAATTTCGGGATTGTACCATATCAGCAGCAAATAAAGCTGAAACAAACATATCGCAACCAGCAAGACCTGCCCAAACAGCAAAAGCCAAAAATTGCCGAGAAATCCTTCGGCATTTACATATTCTTTTTTAAACGATTCGAGAATCTGAATATTTTTTGAATTTATTGTTTCGCCTTTTGCAATAAGTCGTGTACCGGCAGCAACAATTCCTTTTGTAGGTGATATGCTTTCAAGCAGTTGCTCTTTCACTTTGTTGGTTATAGCCTCGTCGTAAGTGATATTTGTTTGAATATAATTGTGAATATTTATTTTTGAAAATATCTGACGGCGCATAAAATTATTGCTTTTTTTAAGAAATTCGGAATAAATATAATTATAAGCATCGTCAACTGTTAAGACTTCCGACAGCGGATAATCCTGCGAAATATTGTTTTTCACAACCGAAATTACAAGTTGCTGACGGTTGGCAAACTCTTGCGGGATATTGTCTTTGAGCAATATGCACCGCTGATAAACATCATTTAATAAATTCAATAAAATATTTTTTTCGTATTGATAATATTCATTGTCGCTACTATTTTCAAAGTAGGCTGAAAATGCGCTTATTTGTTGCTGTTCAACAATCGCATCGTACTGAAAATACGGTTTATACGTACTCAATATTTTATTATGGTCGGCAGATAATTCTTCGGATGTTTTATATATCGGAAAGTCAAAAGACGTAATAATATCGTCAGACATCCACTCTTTGCCTGTTTGAAATTCATAATGAAAAGCCGAATTTCTGTTGAGCGAAAACACAAGTAAAATCCCCGCAAGAGTGAATAAAATCCACTTTTTTCGGAGTTTTATATTGCTGCTATTTGTTGTCATATTTTATAAATTTGAATTGTAAAATTACAAAAAATATTTATCATCTCGGATTTTGTTTTTTGTTGATTTTGTTTTTTGTTTTTTGCTGATTTTGTTTTTTGTTGATTTGTTTTTTTGCTGATTTGTTTTTTGTTGATTTGTTTTTTGTTTTTTGTTGATTTGTTTTTTTGCTGATTTGTTTTTTTGGTTGTTCGAAAAAAGGGCTAAAACTTTTTTTGAGGTGCTATTATTTTGCAGGCGAAATTTTCATAACAGTAAGTTATCGACATGTGGACAGAACACTTCATGCCACCAAAGTCCCGCAGGGACGAGAATGTGCATAACCGTAGGTGGAGCGAAGCGTAACCTACGGAAAACAGACACCCCACCAGCTAAGTCCCGCAGGGACAACATTATGATTGTGGCAAATAATGCCGTCCCTGCGGGTAGTGTGCGCAAAACATCACAAGAAATAAAATAAAAATACATATCTTTGCATTTATAAACTCATAAAAACAAGATAATTATGGAAGAAAAACTATTGAAAAAGATGGAAAAAAAGA
>JAITOP010000351.1 GCA_031289895.1 Prevotellaceae bacterium | reverse complement strand
TGGACAATCAAAGACAATTACCGTTTGGGCAGTGATATTAACAGCAAAGTCCTCGCCTTTGCCTTCGGTTTGTCCGCCGAAATTGAGCGCAACCTTATTTCGCAACGTACCAAAGAAGCATTGGCGCGTAAAAAGGCTGAAGGTGTGATACTTGGTCGCCCAAAAGGCAGTAAATCCAAAGTAAAAAAACTCACCGGCAAAGAAGCCGAAATAAAAATTCTGCTTGATAAAAAAATCTCGAAAAGTGCTATCGCTCGTATTCTTGGGGTGCACAGGCTTAGGGTGTCGGCGTTTGTAAAAGAAAATCTTTAATTATTGAAAAGAAATGAATAATTTTGCAAAATTAATACTAAACAGTTACCAAAACCCTTATTTTCAAAAGCCGCCCTTAGTAGCCGAAAATTAGCCTCGACATTCTACCCTTATTCCCTTATTTACAACATTTAAATAAGGGAATAAGGGTATATGTTACCTATTTTCGGCTACTAAGGGAACTTTGTATAAATAAGGGTTTTATATATTTTTTATTTTCTATGTCTAAATATGTATTTTGATAACTGTTTAGTATTAGACAGATTTTCACAGAAAAAAAACCTTTATGTACTTTGTAAAAAAATTTTTGTGTGCTTTGCGATAAAAAAATAAGAATAGAATAAACACAAAGAACACAAAAATTTTCACAAAGAACACAAAGGCTCTCAAAAATCAACAAATCAACAAATCAACAAATCAACAGAAAAAAGACTAACGACCAACGACTTATGACTTACAACTTACGACTATCGTTTATATTTTAACCATTTTATTAATTCTTTCAGTGTGGCTTTTTTGCCGTACATCAAAATTCCTACTCTGTATATACGCGCTGCAAGCCATGTAAACAGTACAAATGTTGCAATTAATATTACCATTGACAGAATTATTTCCCAAAGCGAAACTCCAAACGGAATGCGCGCAAGCATAACCATTGGCGAGGTAAACGGAATCATCGAACCCCAGAATGCAAGTGGATTATCGGGTTGCATCGATACGGTAAACATAATGAAATAGCCTATCATCAACGGAACAGTTACTATTGTTTGTAATTGCTGCGTGTCGGTTTCGTTGTCAACTGCCGAACCTACTATTGCAAACATTGAGGCGTAAAGCAAATATCCTAAAATTAAATATAAAACAAAGCAAACAAACATTTTAACAAACGAAATATCCTGTGTATAACTTTGAATTTGATTAATTATATCCGAAAACTGACTTTGCGCAACAAACATTATTATTCCGAAGAAAACTACCCATATAACAATTTGAGTGATAACAACTAACGCGACTCCGATAATTTTTCCGAGCATCAATTCTATGGGGCGTATTGACGATATTATGATTTCGATAATTCTGCTTGATTTTTCTTCTATTACGCCTCGCATAATTTGAATGCCGAACATTAAAATTATAAAGAAAATCAATACTCCGCAAATCATTGCAAGTCCCATTAATACGTTGGTGTTGCTTTCTTTTTCGTTGCCTTGCTCGTCTAAACGAATTGTTTTTATATCGAAATTCGGATTCATTATCAGCTCGATTTGTTCCATCGAAATATCATAATCTTTAAGTTTTATTTGTGCTGCAAGAGTTTTTATTTGTGATGTAATTATGCTTAGTACATCTGCGCCGATAGCCTTTTCGGAATAAATTGTAACATTTCCTATACTGTCTTGTTCGCCTTTTTCGATATACAAAATCGCATAATTATTATTTTTCAGCAAATTATTTTTTAGCGAATCTATTGATTTTGTTTCGTTTACAAATTTGATTGTTCCTACGTTTTTCAGGTCTTTTGCAATCAATCCAGAATTATCAAGTACGGTGATTGTTTTTTCTTTGTCGCTTTTTACCTGCGAAATAAGTGCAGGCACAAGCATCAATGCTGCAAACAAAATCGGCACCAAAATCGTCATTATTATAAACGATTTTTTCTTTACGCGGGTTATAAATTCACGTTCGATAACAAGTAATATTTTTTTCATTTGTCAGCCTCCACAAGTTTAATAAAAATGTCGTTCATACTCGGAATAATTTGGTTGAAGTTTACAATTTCAACATCGTTTATGATACGCGCCAGCAAAGAGTTTCCCGATTCTTTGACTGTTGCTTTAATTATGATTTTTTTGAAAAATTTTTGTTCAACATCGTTTAAAATATGATAAGTATGACCAATATTTTCCTTTAATTTTTCGGTTTCGCCGCGATAATCTATTTCAAAAATATTGTCGCCGTAATTGTGCCGGATTTCGTCAATTTGCCCGCTCAAAACATTTTTCGATTTGTTGATAAGCGTTATGTAATCGCAGGTTTCCTCGACCGACGACATACTGTGAGTTGAAAAAATTATTGTAGAACCTTCTTTTTTAAGATTAAGAATTTCGGTTTTCAGAAGATTCACATTTATCGGGTCAAATCCGCTGAAAGGCTCGTCGAATATAAGAAGTTTGGGTTTGTGCAATATTGTTACAATAAATTGCACTTTTTGCGCCATTCCTTTCGACAGTTCTTCAACTTTTTTGTTCCACCATGCCTGTATTTCAAATTTCTCGAACCATGTCCGCAGATTTTTTTCAGCATCGTGTTTGGTAAGTCCTTTTAGTCGTGCAAGATACATTGCTTGCTCGCCCACTTTCATTTTTTTGTACAATCCGCGTTCTTCGGGCAAATAGCCGATGCTGTAAACGTCATTTTTGCACA
>JAITOP010000303.1 GCA_031289895.1 Prevotellaceae bacterium | reverse complement strand
AACAAAAAAATTTGTATTTAAAAATATTATTGTATCTTTGCACCAGAAAGTGGAAAAATTTGGCTGCTTGCAACCACACAAAAAAAAGCTAAAATGCAATAATGACAATGTCTGTCGCAAAATTATCAGCCATCTTTTTTCCTTAAATTATTAAATTTTAATCATATTTTAAATTGTATTATTATGGGATTTTTATTCACATCAGAATCGGTTTCGGAGGGGCATCCCGATAAAGTAGCCGACCAAATTTCAGACGCAATTCTCGACGAATTTTTACGTCAGGATGAAGATGCAAAAGTTGCTTGTGAAACACTTGTAACTACCGGATTAACAGTTATCAGCGGAGAGGTTCGCTCTGCCGGTTATGTAGATGTTCAAACAATAGCGCGCCGAGTTATAAATCGTATCGGATACACTAAGGCGGAATATATGTTTGACGGAAATTCGTGCGGAATAATTTCTGCAATTCACGAACAATCGCCCGACATTAATCAGGGCGTTGAGCGCAAAAAAGCAGAAGACCAAGGCGCAGGCGACCAAGGTTTAATGTTTGGCTATGCTTGCAGCGAAACCGACGAGCTTATGCCGCTATCGCTGATTTTATCACAAATGTTAATGCAGGAATTAGCGATAATTCGGCGCGAAAACAAGCAGATGAAATATCTGCGCCCCGACTCAAAATCGCAGGTAACCGTAGAATACGAAAACGACGGCAAACCAAAGCGCGTTCACACAATTGTTGTTTCAACGCAGCACGACGAATTTGACGAAGAAAAAGCAATGCAGAAAAAAATTAAATATGACGTTGCTAACATTCTTATTCCGCGCGTAAAAAAACGTTTGCCTAAAAAAATTCAAGGCGTTATCGGCGACAAATTTATTTTACACGTAAATCCTACCGGAAAATTCGTTATCGGCGGACCGCACGGCGACACAGGATTAACAGGACGCAAAATTATTGTTGACACTTACGGAGGCAAAGGTGCTCACGGCGGCGGCGCATTTTCGGGAAAAGACCCAAGCAAAGTTGACCGCTCGGCTGCTTATGCTGCGCGTCATATTGCTAAAAACATTGTTGCGGCAGGCGTTGCAAGCGAAGTGCTTGTGCAGGTTGCGTATGCAATAGGAATAAGCAAGCCTATAAATATTTACGTGAATACTTACGGAACGGCGAAAGATAAGTACAGCGATGCCGAAATTGCCGATAAAATCTCAGAAATTTTTGATTTGCGACCGGCAAAAATCATAGAACGTTTTGGACTTAAAAATCCGATTTTTGAAGAAACGGCTGCTTATGGACATTTTGGACGCGATTCGTATAAAAAGAGCGTTAAACTTATCAGAAACGGCAAAGAAGTTAAGAAAAACATTGAATTTTTTACGTGGGAAAAACTTGATTATGTTGATAAGTTAAAGAAGGTATTTGTTTGATAATTAATTTTTTGAGTTGTAAATAAATAATATAGGCTGCCCGAAAATTTGGACAGCCTATATTCTCAAATACAACTGAATTAAAATGAATAATAAAATCCAAACGATGTTTGGTAACCTGATAAATCAAATATAAAACCTTTGCCGTCTTGGTAACTGCCTACGCCTTTTCCGTCGTTATAACCCAAAAATCCTACGTGGGCAACAACATTAAATCTTTCTGTTACCGAAACAGATACGCCCGGTTTAAGTCCGGCAGCAAAACCATCAATATCGCCAAGCCCAAAATCGGCGTTAGCATCAACAAAAGCCGATACAATTCCTTTTTTCAGAAAAGTGTAACGAATGTAAGGGCTAATTTCAAAACCATTGATATTGCCTTTTACTGCGCTTGATTTCATGTTAATGTGCGCATATTTCAACGAGGTTGCAATAGCAAAATGATTAGACAAATTGTAACCGATTTCGGGAGCGATAAGAAAAGTTTTTGTTTTCATATCTTCGTGTTTTTTCGAGTCAAAACCTACTGCGCCTCCAATAAACCATTTGTGTTCCTGTGCATTAGCACTCACAATAATTGCCATTATAAAAACGGCAGATAAAATAATTTTCTTCATAATTCAAAATATTTTTTTTAAAATCAAGTGCAAATGTATTGTGATATTTGTTTGCCCGTTAGATTTTATGATTTCATTAGAAACTTTAATGTTTATAAGCAAAATAAATGACCATATTTTGTCGGTTTTTTCAATTTATTTTTTGATTTTATAAAAAAGAAACAAAAGTAATACAACACGATAAAAAACAAGCCATTTTATTTTATGCAAAAATTGTGCAAATATCTGTAAAACATAGTTGTAGTGTTAAATTTTTTAAATGGGTATTTGGTATTTGGTCGTTGGTATTTGGTCGTTAGTCGTTGGTCGTTAGTATTTAGTCGTTGGTCGTTGGTATTTGGTCGTTAGTATTTGGTCGTTAGTATTTGGTCGTTAGTATTTAGTCGTTGGTCGTTGGTATTTGGTCGTTGATTTGAATAGTCTTTATAAACTTTCTAACTTCTTTAACTTCCGACCAGATACCAACGACTAACGACCAAATACCAACGACTAACGACCAAATACTAACGACTAACGACTAAATACCAACGACCAATTACCATCTTTATCTTTCCAAAGAATATTCCGTAAGCTGGGGTGTAAAAAATGTTGGGTATGTTTAAAAATTCTCGTTCCAAATTTTGCATGGCAAATAACAACTTCTTTTTGCCCGTAGGGTGGGCAGGCATGAATCGAATGATGTCTTTTCACTATTTTTAGCATCTCGAATTTTCGAATAATTTATTTTCAGTGATTTAATCATCAATAAATTCATATCAGGGTGGTATAAAATATGTTAAAAAAGACGATTTATGCCAGTCCAGGCTAAAGCCCAATCCTATTCAATCTTCCGTTCATTCGGATTTGCAGTCCGAATGTTGGAATATAAGGATTTGTAAATTGTCTGAACCATGATTTTAGTAAGATTATCATGATTACCAAGATTTTCGTTCATTCGGATTTGCAATCCTCAACAAAATCATAAAACTAATGTTTTCCGGATTACAAATCCTTATATTCTATTGCACAGTTATTTATTTAATTTTCAAAAGAATTTATTTCGTAATATTTGAAAAAATAATAAAATGCTACCTTATGCCATTTTGTTAATTCTTTATCTCCATTAAGAATAGATGAAACAGTACATTTGTCAATGCCTGTGTGTGTGGTCAGCGTTT
>JAITOP010000254.1 GCA_031289895.1 Prevotellaceae bacterium | reverse complement strand
GCGGCGGCAGATAAAGAAAGAGGTGTTTATATTCCCGCCATTGATAATTGTACCACAACGCAAATTGGATTTGATTTTGACGACAATAACGATTTGGAACTGTATGAAGTCAAAAATATATCAGAACAAGAATTATTAAGTAAAATAGTTGATGATGAACGATATTATATTGAAAATGAATTGTTTTCAGCATTAAAGACAATAGAACTCTTGAAATACCAAATATCCGAATTGGAAAAAGATTTGCAAAATCAAAATACCGCAAAATAGCCCAAATCAAAAAAAGTATTTCAGCAGAATTGGATAAAATTTCCAATGTTGAAATTGATTTTGACTAATAAATATTTCATATAATTTCATTGATTTATTAAGTTGCAATACTTTGATTTACAAATAAAACACTACCTCTCTATTTCTACTTTTTTCGCCTTTTTCGTTTCTTGTAAAAAATATAATATCCCGTGAGCGGCAAACTTGCGCCTACAAGAGCAGCTATAAATGTTATGATTTTTGAAAACAATCCGCCCCACGCGCCAACATGCAGAGTGTATAGCCAACCGCGTATTTTTGTTGATTTATCTGCCTTTGCATAAGGTTGATAATTTGTAATTTCACCTGTTTTTGCATCGAATGTATATTTGTCGGCAGCTCGTGCATTGCCCCAAATGCGTTTTTGCGAAACTGTTACCGATTCATTTTGAATAGCAATTGTTTTGTAATCAGCATTTTGCCCTTTAATTTTTTCAAGTATATCTTGCCAATGAGTAAAATCTATGCTTTGCGTTTTTGTTTCGCCTCTGTCTGTTTGTTGACCTCTGTCTGAGTGTTTATTTCTGTCAGTTTGCTGATTTCCATGTGTTTGCTGTTGGTTGCCTCTGTTGTGTTGATTATGATTCATTGCCGGCAATTCTGCTCCGAAAAGTTTGTAAACACCAACATTATACCAACTAAACGACCATGTTAAACCTGTGAGTGCCAGCACTAAAAGTATCATACAAGTAAGAGTTCCCGCAGATGTGTGCATATCATACCAAAAACGTTTCCAGCCTTTGTTTACATTTATCGTATATAGTTGTTTTACGCCTTTGCGGTTTTTTGGAATGACAATGATAATGCCTGTAATCAGTATTATAGCAAACAAAAGCGTTGAATAACCTGTAATAGGTTTGCCTATTTTTGTGTTTAACAACCAGCGGTGAAGTTGCATAATTTTTGCAAAAAAATTATTGCTAAATTGACTGATTTCAACTAATTTACCTGTGTATGGATTTGCGTATGCAGTAACTCTTGAGCCTTCGGCAAGACTCATCATATAATTACGTTTGGGATTGTTTGGAATACTTACGCCTGTAACCGAATTGTTTTCTAATTGCGAATTTATTAACGGAATCAGTCGGTCTAATGTCATCGGTTCGCCGTTTATTTCTTTTACAAAAAAGCGTTCGGGAAACAACGTTTCTTCTATTTCGGTACGAAATACCAAAACTGCGCCTGTTAAACACATTATTGTGATAATCAGTCCAATTGGGAAGGAAATCCAGAGGTGTATTTTGCGAATTATTTTTTTCATTTGATATTTTTTAAGTAAAAATGAGGCTGTGTCGGAAAATTTGTTTTTATAACAAGCAGTGCAATTTTTTTACAAAATAGGATTTATGAGTTTGATTTTCTAATTATTTGCATTGTTGTCATTTTCACTTTTGATACAGCCTCATATATTTTTCAAATATTATTTGTAAATTAATCTTCCTGCAGCATTTATATTTGTTGCGCCGCTTATGCTTATGCCTTTGGTTGCCAGCGCATTTGCCGGTTCAATTATGTAAATGGCAGGGTCGTCGTTTTCGGTAACTATCGGAAAATACATTTTACCTTCGTATGCTAATGGTTGTCCCGTTGCTGTTATTTGGTCTTTGCTTGGAATACCGTTTATCCACGAAAATGTTTTTGTTTCCATATTTACAATTCCGTATTGAGTTGCTGCACCTAATCCCGAAACAATCAAATCGTTATATAGTTCAAGCATGAAATAATTTTCGGTAATGTGCCACACTTTTCTGAAACGATAACCGCCCGTTTTTTCTTCGATATTAAAATAATACGAAGGGTCGAATGTTGTTGCGTTCTTGTTGATTTTCAATGCTCCACAAGGTTTTGTAGTGGTGCTTTCAAACGAGCCTGAAAAAACATAAACGTTTCCATTGTCGGCTTTTCCTGTTTGAGAATAATACTGCGACCTGTAACGTCCTGATGAATAACTAATTCTGTCGTCTCTGTAAATGCGTTTCAGATTTAAGTTTGCATCGAATGTCGCAACCCATACGCTATCGGGATATGTAATTGTCCCCGAACTTGCTCCGCCTGTGCCATCTGCGCCTCTGGGTTGCGAAACTACCAATCCCGTAAGAAATTCGCCGTTGCCCATATCTACAATGCCCGAAAACGTAGCCTGCTCGCCGTTGCCAGTGATATTCAACGTTGTAATGGTTTTTTCCTGCAAGGCAAGTCCGTTTTCCAAATCAATAAAATTGAAAGTAACGCCGTCGGTGCGCGGATTTCCGTTTTGGTCAACAAGGGCGTTGCCATTAGCATCTACGGGAGTTTGCCCGCCAACGCCGGTTAAAGCGTATTTGTCAAAAAATCCGTAAGATGTAAATCGCGATGAAATTTGAAATTGACCTAATTCATGCAATGTTCCGTCTTGATTTACAGCGTATCCCAAGCCTATTCCCGGGTCGCCTTGCTGATATATCAAACCTACGGCAACCGATGGATTTTCGCTGAATATCCACGTGTATCCCGACATTTCGAGCGTTTTACTGTTGTTTGCGATAGATAAATTGCCGGTTTCCAGATTGTCGGTTTGTATTATATATTCTGCCGATTCGCCGGAAACGGAGAGGAAAAACGAGCCTGTCGTTTTGGGTTTCACTTTGTTGTCGTCATTATCGCACGAAGTGAAAATCAATGTGTTGCATGTAATAAATGCTAATAAAAGCGCTTTTTTAAAAATTGTTTTTGTATTCATAAAATTTAATGTTATTTGTTATTATTATTAAAGAAAAAATATCTTAATTTTACCGAAAAACTACGTCCGGGTTTTTGTAAACTGTAATTATCGTATAATATTTCATCGGTTATATTTTTGATTTCTAATGAAATATTATATTTACCATTTTTTAATGTATAAGTTGCGTTCAGGTCGTGCGACAGTTGCATGGGTATTATAATATCGCCACCTTCGCTTTCCCAATCGCGAAAAAACGAATGTACATAACGAAGATTATATCCAAAAGATAAAACATTCCCCTTACCCAACAAATTGTGAATATTATAATTAGCATCAATATTTCCGAAAAAATACGGGACATTCGGCATACGGTCTTTATAATAAATCAGTTCGCGTCCGCCAATATCGTATTTTTCCATATTTCTGATATTCTGATAAGTAATATTTCCGCCTGCCGAAAATTTGTTTTTATAAAAATATCTGGCTTCAAAATCAATACCTGCGTTAACTACCTTTCCATGATTGGTATAAAACGCTCCACCGTAGCGTTGTTCTATTTGCCGCCTGATATAATCTCTTGTATCTCTGTGCATTATACACATATCAAAATATACGGAATGTGTATTGTTCCACGCATTGCTGTAACTTATATTGAAATTGATATTACGGCTGTTTTCGGGTTTCAGCGACACATCGCCTGTTTCTAAAATTTCATCGCCAAAAAGTTCACGCTCAGACGGTAAACGATATGCCCTTTCGAAAGATGCCTTAATCTGAAGCGAAGAAGTTAAAAAATAAGTCATAAGAATTCCGTAACCGTTTGTGTTAAACGATTTTTCTCTTTCTTCATAAACCTCTGTGCTTGTTGTTGATACATTCACAGGTCCTTTTACATTTACACCGTAATATTTGAAAAATGCCGAAGTATTCCATCTTTTATTGGGTTCAAATTTATAAGACAGTCCTAAAACGTTTTTTGAATTTGTTCGCTGCATAAAGGTTGACGCATTGCTGGTTTCGGAGTTGGCAGCGGCATCAGTTGCTTTGCGCACAAACGCGCTGAACAGATTATTCAAAGCAAAATAATGTTTTTCGCCTAATCTATAATTCAGATTAACAGCAATTAATGCGTTTTTATTGTCATATTCGCTCAGCGAGTATTGCCCTTCTCCTTTCGTACCTTTTTTTCGGTATTCGCCGTTCCAATTATATTGGCGAGCCAAAGTGTCGGTATTGTTATTTCTTGCGATATTGTAATTTGCTGTTAACGAAAAGTTTAAGTTTGATACAATAAGGTTTTTCTTTTCGTAATTTAATGTTGGAATAATGCTTTTTGCTCTGCGTTCTTTTCCGCCGTAAACAATTTTCATTAAATTAGCATTCTGAATATCAGCCTTTTCTTGACTTAAAGTGATGCCAACCAACAATTTGTCTGCCCACGATTTATTAACCACCCCAACTTTTGCAATTACAGCTTCGTTATGATAATTATCATGAAATCTTCTAAACCAATATTCATCTGTCGAATAATTATTTGTCTGTAAATCAAGTAATTTTGTTCTGACTTTATAACTGTTATCCGAATAATTCTGATACGCATTTAATTGAAAAACAAGACCGTTTTTTGCCGTATGACCCAAACTTATATTGGATTTATGGGTGTTAAACGAGCCGTAAGTATATGAAACATCCAAATAAGTTTTTCGCAACTGCTTGGTAACAATATTAATAGCCCCGCCCAATGCGTCTGCGCCAAATTCTATCGGAACAACGCCTTTGTAAACTTCAATGCGGTCGGCTAAATTTACAGGCATATTATTTATCTGAAACGACGAACCGGAGCCCTCCATCGGCATTCCGTCCATAAAAATTTTGATATGTTTTCCGCTAAAACCGTTTATCGAAATTTGCGAATCCGAGCCAACGCCGCCCGTTTCCCGTATTTTTACACCCGAAATACGGTCAAGAGTTTGTGTGAGGCTTAAAGTAGTGTTGTACAATAATTTAGTGTCAATACTTACAACATTATATGCCGATTCGTTAATCTCTCTGACCTTGCTTTTTCCGACAATTATAACACTGTCTATTTTGTCTTTGCGAGTGTCATTATCGTATGATGATATTTTATTGTTTTGCGAAAAAGCAACGTTAAAAATTAAGAAAAACAATAAACAATGATAAAATTTTAATTTAGCCATTTTTAATAAATTATTTTAATGATAATAATGATTATGAAATAATTATAAATAAATATTGATGTTGAATTTATTTATAATGATTCAAAAACGGCGACAAAGGTATGCACTGTCAAAACTGCAAAAAATACCTATTTGTAGTGAATTTTGAGTGAAAAATAACGATTTTTAAGTAGAGATTAAAAAATAATTAACAATTAATAATTATAACGGACTTGCCTGTTGCGCGGTATTATCATTTCTACCGAGCGATAATCCCTAACAGGATTTTTTTATTATTTTTCATCACATAATAGTTCTCGTTTATGTTTGTAATAAAATTTAAACAGTTTCTTAGAATCTTTACGAACTTTAAAAACTTTCGAACTTTAAAAACTTTACGAACTTTAAAAACTTTATAACTTTAAAAACTTTAAAAACTTTACGAACTTTAAAAACTTTAAAAACTCAATACGAAAAACTGCTAAATCCAATAAATTCGCGCAATACGGATGTTGGCGGAATTTGCTCAATATGTTTGAAATCGGCTGGCGCAAAATAACTTATGAATTTCAGCAATCGCACCGCTTCGGCATATTCGGGTTCTATCGGTTGTATTTTGTGCAGCAGCGGTTCTACAAAAATACGCAATACCGAAAGTTCGTAAACCAGCGACGAGTTAAACATTACATCCGCATTTTCCTGATACGGAAACACATTTCTGTTTTCGCCGTTGCGAACGCTTTGCCATCGGCGAATGGTGTCGAGTGCTGAATATGAGCGACATTGAGCATCACGAACTATGCGCCGTATCAGCCTGTTGTCGGTTGTGGGAATGCGATTGTTGTTGTCCAAAGCAATTGATGTTAACGCCGATGCGTAAATTTTGAATTTTCGTTTATTGTCAATCTGCTCGGTAAGTTCGGGATTGAGCGCGTGAATGCCTTCAATTATTAAAATATCTTTCTCGCTATCGGTAAGATATTCATTGTCATAATATCGTTCTCCTTTGTGAAATGAAAATTTTGGAATCAACACAGTTTCGCCATTTAGAAGGCTGTTGAGTTGTTCGTTTAGAAATTCCAAATCGAGAGCGTGAATTGATTCAAAATCGTATTCGCCGTCTTTATCTTTGGGAGTAAACACTCTGTTTACAAAGTAATTATCTAACGAAATCACAAGCGGATTTAATCCTGCAACTTTCAACTGTACGGCAAGACGTTTGGCGGTTGTGGTTTTTCCGCTCGATGAAGGACCTGCTATTAATATAATTTTCACATCTTTACGTTGCGAAATCATATCGGCAATTGCTGCATATTTTTTTTCGTGCAATGCCTCATTTACCTTTATCAACTCGCCGAATTTGTTTTGTTCCATTGCGTCGTTAATGCGCCCGACGCTGTGCGAACCCAAAATTCTGTTCCAGTCTTTATGTTCCTGAAAAATCTCGAACATTTTGTTTTGAACAACAATATTTTCGAGCTTGTCGGGTTCGTCAACTCGCGGAAGCATCAGCAGCAAGCCTTTGTAATAACTGAACAATCCGAACGTTTTCAAAAATCCCGTTGACGGCAATAACGGACCATAATAATAGTCGGCATAACCATCTAAAAAATAGACTGATGTGTAAAATCGCGGACGAGTTTTGAGCAATAGCACTTTTTCGTTGTAACCGTTAGATTCAAAAAGTTTTATGGCATCTGCAGAAGGTATTTTTTTCTTTATAAACGGAACATTGTCGGCAACTAATTTTTGCATATATTGTTCGAGTTTATTTATCTGTTGCATAGTAAGTTCAGTGCCGCCGTTGGTAATTTCGCAATACAAACCTTTCGATACCGAATGTTCGACAATCATATCGTGGTCGGGCAAAATATCTTTCAACGCTTTTTGCAGCAAAAACGTAAGCGTGCGTTGATATACGCGCATTCCGTCGGGATTTGAAATGTCAATAAAATCGACAGTTGCGGGCGTATAAATTTCGTACATAAGTTCTTTCAACTCGTTATTTACGTAAGCAGCAAGCGTTTGCGAGCCAAGTTTTATTTGTAAATCGTTAGCAACATCAAGCAATGTTGTGCCGGGCAGATATGATTTTTTTTGTTGATTATTTTTGCAATAAACTTCAATTTCGTTCATGATATTTGTGTATCTTTAATTTTAAAATTAATATTCACAAAGATATGAAAAATTTGAATAATAGAAAGAAGAAGATGTGTTTAATTTTTATTGCTTTGCATAATTGCTGAATTTGTTGAAGTTTGATTTATCAGAAATGTGTGTGTCGGCAATATTTTCCTGCTCGATTTCCGTTTCCACGTTCCACGTTTTGAACAGAAAGAGCAAAAAACTCATTTGTGTTGCATTAATATTGCTTTTGAATTTAAT
>JAITOP010000183.1 GCA_031289895.1 Prevotellaceae bacterium | reverse complement strand
AAAAAAAAACTAATCAGAATCTGATTAGTTTTTTGTCGGGGTACTCCGACTCGAACGGAGGACCCCCTGCTCCCAAAGCAGGTGCGCTAGCCAACTGCGCCACACCCCGAGTGAATTTTTAAAATTCGGACTGCAAAAGTAGAGTAAAAAATCAAATAATCCAAATATTTTTAAAATCATAAAAAATTATTTCTCATTTTTTCTGTTTATTTGTTACTTTTGCAGCAAATTATAAATAATGAGAAATCGAAAAAATATAAAATTTTATTTTGCAGCATTGTCGGCTACGGCAATTTTGCTTTTTATGCTTGATATTATTTTAGGTTCGGTTTCTATTTCTGTTAAAGAAATTTTTAATGTATTTTTTTCGTCCGACAAAGTTGAGCCGCAAATTTATAATATAATCATTAATTTTCGATTACCACGCGCTTGTGTGGCATTGCTTGTAGGAGTGGCATTGTCGGTGAGCGGCTTGCAAATGCAAACTGTTTTTCGCAATCCTCTTGCCGACCCGTATATTCTCGGTGTGAGTTCGGGCGCAAGTTTGGGTGTTGCTTTGTTTTTGCTTGGCTCGTCGGTATTTTCAATGATATTGCCTGTGCTTGTTTCTAACTTTTGCATAGCGTCGGCAGCCTTTGTGGGTTCGGCGTTAACGTTGTTTTTGGTGCTGATTGTTTCAATACGAATCAGAGATATAATGACGGTTTTGATATTCGGCATAATGTTTTCGGGAGCGGCAACGGCAATTGTCGGGCTGTTGCAGTATTTAAGCAGCGAGTCGGCTCTTAAAACTTTTGTTGTGTGGACGCTCGGAAATCTCGGCAGCGCTACGTTTGATGAAATTAAAGTGATGCTCGTTATTACTTTGGCAGGATTGGCTATCGTCATTTTTTCGATAAAAAAACTCAATGTATTGCTGCTTGGAGACGTTTATGCTCAAACAACAGGCGTGAATCTGAAATTAACACGAATAATGATTTTTATAAGTACAAGTTTGCTTACAGGTCAGGTTGTTGCCTTTTGCGGACCTATAGGTTTTATTGGAATTGCAGTTCCGCATATTGCACGAATGTTTTTTCGCCGTGCCGACCATCGCATATTAGTTCCCGCTTGCATACTTTTAGGCGCAAATATAATGTTGCTTTGCGATATTATTTCGCAACTTCCCGGATACAGCCTTGTTATTCCCGTCAATATTGTTGTTGCATTCATTGGTATTCCTGTAATAATAAGGATAATTTTATCCAATAAAAAAATCATTAACTGATGAATCAACACAATATAATAATAGAAAATCTTTCGCTCGGATATAAAAATTCGGCAAATGCGGTTGAAATATTTCCTCCGTTTTCGCTTACCGCCGACAGTTCTCAGTTTATTGCCCTTGTTGGTCGCAACGGAGTAGGAAAATCAACATTACTGCGAACGATTACCGGTTTGCAAAACATTTTTTCAGGGAAAATTTATATAAATGGAAAATCAACCGAAAGCCTGTCGCGTAAACAATATGCCGATTTAATGAGTTTTGTTTCCACCGAAACTGTTAGAGTTTTGCATCTTAATGTTTTCGATTTGGTAGCATTAGGGCGATATACATATACAAATGTGTTCGGAAATTTAAGTGTGAGCGACGAAAAAATTATTCTCGATTCGCTGAAAATGGTCGGCATGAGCGATTTTATATGGCGAAATGTTTCAGAATTGAGCGATGGCGAGCGTCAGCGCGTAATGATAGCCCGCGCTCTTGTACAGGATACGCCTATTATGATTCTCGACGAACCTACCGCATTTCTCGACATACCAAATAAATACGAAATAATTTTACTGCTGCGCAATTTAGCTCGCGAAAAAGCCAAAACAATAATATTTTCAACCCACGACCTGAATATCGCCTTGCAACTTGCCGACAAAATATGGCTAATGGCAAACAAAAAAATGCACGCCGGCACACCAGCCCAACTAATACAAACAAACGCTTTTGACCAAATGTTAGACGGCACAATGCTAAAAATGGAAAACGATGAGATAAAAATTAAGAATTAAGAGTTAGAAAGTTCATAAAGTTTTTAAAATTCATAAAGTTGAATAAAGTTTATTATTCTACAAATTTCGTAATTCGTAATTTTCGTAATTCGTAATTGATTTTCTGTTTCGTAATTCGTATTTTCGTAATTCGTATTTGATTTTTATTCTGCGAAATCTGTGTGCTAATTCAAATCGACAGAAATTGACAGAAATCAACAGAAATCAACAGAAATCAGCAAACGACTTATGACTAACGACCAACAACTAACGACTAACGACCAACGACTAACGACTAACGACCAACGACTAACGACCAACAACTAACGACCAACGACTAACGACTAACGACCAACGACTTAAAAAAAAATCAAATTTAATGCTTTTATTTGAAACAAAGTGATTACCTTTGCGGGTTATAATAGATAAGCAAAAATGTCAAAAGTAAGAGTTTCAGCAATATCATATCTCAATACAATTCCGTTTATTTACGGATTGCAAAACTCATCGATTATGTCAAAAATCGATATGGCTTTTGATGTGCCTTCAACTTGCGCAAAACGTTTGCTAAACAATACCGCCGACATTGGAATTGTACCTGTGGTGGTAGTTCCGGCATTGCCCGAATATCACATAATAAGCAATTATTGCATAGGTTCGGTGGGCAAAGTGCGAACGGTTGCGCTGTTTTCAAATTCGGAAATCAATAAAATAAAAACCGTTTATTTAGATAAGGACTCGCGCACATCGGCGATGCTGGCACAAATTTTAGCACATAAATACTGGAAAATATCACCGGAATTTAAGCCGCTTGATGCTGAAAAATTTGATGAAAAAGATGCAGCTTTTATGCTTATCGGCGATAAAGCGTTTGAGGCGGAAAAACAATTTTCGCATACTTTCGATTTAGGCGAAGAATGGTATAAATTCAAAAAAATACCTTTTGTATTTGCCACATGGACAGCCAATAAAAAATTAGACGAACAATTTTTATACGAATTTAATTCGGCGTTAACATTTGGAGTAAACAACACGAAAGCCGCAGTAGAACAGCAAAGTAACGGAATTGACAAAAAAACGGCAATAGAATATTTTGAAAAATATATAAGTTACGATTTTGATTCGCTGAAACGACAAGGTTTAACCGAATTTTGGAATCTTGCACTTGAAGAAATAAAACGCGACCGAGTCCGATGATGGATGCAAATTACTATTGCAATAATGCAAATTAACCAAAAGTTAAAACGCTAAAACAAAGGATTATGTTCTCTATTTATTACAAAATACAAAACGAAATAACACAAAGCGCAGATATAAAAATTCTGCAAACATTAAAATATGAAAATATCATTTGGGTTGACTTGAACGACCCAACAGGCGACGAAAAACGCGAAGTCGAAATATTTCTCGGAACAGAAATACAAAGCCGCGCACAAGCCGAAGAAATCGAAAGTACATCCCGATATTTTGAAACAGCGGATGCAATTTTTGCAAACACAAACTTTTTGATTTCTCAGCCCGAATCGTTTATTTATGATACCGTTTCGTTCACTTTGTGCAAAGATATACTTATAACACTGCACAATTCCGATTTGCGCACGCTTACCGAAACAGGACGAAAACTGCAGCGCGAACCGCAACTTTTGCCCACAGGTTTTCACGTTATGATTGCAATTCTCGAACAACGTATCGACCTTGATGCTGACATGATTGAAGGCGTTGCAAAGGAAATTTCGTATCTAAGCAAACAAACAAGTCTGGGCGAAAAAGTTGACGAAGAACAACTGCTGTATATAAATCAGATGCAGGAAAATACAATGCTTATACGCGAAAATATTATAGATAAACAACGAGTGTTGTCAAGCATTTTGCGAAGCAATAAATTTCCTCGCGATTTGTATCAAAAACTAAATTTTATGATTAAAGATATAAATTCGCTGATAAACCACACCGATTTTAGTTTCGAACGTTTGGAATATTTGCAGAATACTTTGCTCGGTCTTATTAATATCGAACAAAATAAAATCATAAAAATATTTACCGTAGCAACAGTAATATTTGCTCCGCCCACGCTGATAGCAAGCGTTTACGGAATGAACTTTAAATTTATGCCCGAATTTAACTGGGCGTTCGGATACCCTTTTGCCATAACGCTGATGGCAATTCTTACAATATTAATTTTATGGTATTTTAAAAGAAAAAAATGGCTGTGAATTTAATGTGCTAATGTGTTAATGTGAAAATATGCTAATGTGAGAATGTGAGAATGTGAGAATGTGAGAATGTGAGAATGTAAAAATGTGAGAATGTGAAAATATGCTAATGTGATAATGTGATAATGTGATAATGTGAAAATGTGATAATGTGAAAATAAAAGCACTTTATGAACTTTAAAAACTTTATAACTTTATAACTTTAAAAACTTTATAACTTTACAAACTTTATAACTTTACAAACTTTATAACTAAAAAAGAAATGAAAAAAATTAGAATACTACTATTATTATTGTTTGTGCAAACTTATGCGGTTGCAAATATAAACGACACAACACAACAAAAAATTATCTGGAAATTTGATTTAGACAGAGAGATTGACGCTGTTGCAGCACGCATAGTAAGCAAAAATATTTCGGCAGCCGAACAAAAAAATGCCGATTACATTTTAATGCGATTGAATACCTACGGCGGTGCGCTTGATGCTGCCGACTCAATACGCACACGAATATTAAACTGCACGATTCCTGTTATTGTTTTCATCGACAATCAGGCGGCATCGGCAGGCGCACTTATTTCTATTGCCTGCGACAGCATTTATATGCATTCGGGCGGAAGCATAGGCGCAGCAACAGTTGTTGACCAAAACGGACAAGTGCTGCCCGATAAATATCAATCGTTCATGCGCTCGATGATGCGGGCAACTGCCGAAGCGCACGGAAAAAAAACAATATATAAAGATGATAAGGCAATAGAAGTATGGCATCGCAATCCGCAAATTGCAGAGGCTATGGTTGACCAAACAATTTACATAAAAGGAGTTGTTGACAGCGGGAAAATTCTCACCTTCACCACGCAAGAGGCAATAGCAAACAATTATTGCGAAGGCAATGCCGAAAATATTAATCAGGTGCTTGAAAAAGCAAATATCACAAATTATCAGATTTTAGAATATAAACCAACAGCCGCCGATGGAATAATAAATTTTTTGCTCAGTCCTATTGTGCAAGCGTTGCTGATAATGCTAATGTTCGGAGGAATTTATTTTGAATTGCAAACTCCCGGAGTCGGCTTTCCGCTTTGCGCAGCTGCATTTGGCGCAGTACTTTATTTTGCCCCGCTTTATGTTGAAGGGCTTGCTGAAAATTGGGAAATAATTGTTTTTGTCATAGGAATAATACTTTTGCTTGTCGAAATATTTGTACTTCCCGGCTGGGGAATTGCAGGAATTTCGGGAATTATATTAATAGTAGTAGGATTAACAATGAGTTTAATCGACAATAATGTTTTTCATTACGAAGGCGGATTTGATTTAAAAGTTGTAATAAAACCGCTTGCTCTGGTTATCACATCCGTATTAATGTCGGGAATAGGAATAATTTATTTTGGAAAAAAAGTATTAAGCAGCCGGCTTTTAAACATTTCGTTACAAACAGAACTTGGTGCAAACGAAGGTTTTGTAAGCGTCGAAACCGCCGAAAAATCGTTTGTAGGAATTAGCGGAATCACAATCACACCGTTAAATCCATCAGGCAAAGTAATGGTCGAAAACGATGTATATACAGCAATTGCAGAATACGGATTTATTGAAAAAGGCGAAACAATAATCATCACACGTTTCGAAACAGGACAGTTATATTGCGAAAAGAAAAAAACAGAATAAAAGTTAAAAAAGAAGGATTTTTTTTGCAGTATTAATAATTTTGTCTAACTTCGAAAAAAAATTAAATAAACTTTAATAAAAACAGCATAAGCCATGGAGAAGATAACAATGACCTTCAACGAGTTAAGAAGGATTAAAGATGCACTGCCAAGCGGTAGCTCGCAAAAAATTGCAGACAAATTAGGTCTGAATGTTGAAACTGTTCGTAATTATTTCGGGGGAAAACATTACGAAGGAAATTCTATCGGGATTCATTTTGAACAAGGACCCGATGGTGGAATCGTTTCGATTGACGACCCTACAATTCTTAATTTAGCGAAGGAAATATTAGCTGAAACAGGGGTAGAATATTAAATTATTCTATCGAAAATTAAAATTGTAAAAAGACTGTATAAAAAGTCAAAAACATAAAACACAAAATAATATAATGATTTTCACAAAACATACAAATATTTAACAGTAAGATAATTACTGTCTGTGTTTTGTGTCTTATTATTTATAATGGTGTTTAAAAATGACTTTTTGTATGATTTTTTTATTATGTTATAAAAACAAGTATGCAAACTTATGATTTAATAGTTATCGGCGCAGGGGCGGCAGGGCTGCTCGGGGCGGGAACAGCAGCCGAAAGCGGCTTGAGCGTTTTATTGATTGAAAAAATGGAAAAACCCGCTCGCAAAATCCGTATTTCGGGAAAAGGTCGTTGCAATATCACAAATACAAAGCAGCATGACGATTTTCTTGAACACGTTTATCCCGACAGCAGATTTCTAAATTCGGCATTGCGCAATTTTTCAAATTTTCAAACCATTGATTTTTTCAATTCGTTAGGTTTGAAAACCGTTGTAGAGCGCGGCGAGCGTGTTTTTCCCGAATCGGGCAAAGCGTGGGATGTTGCCGATTGTCTTGTGAATTGGGCAAAAAAATCGGGAGTAGAAATAATTTGCAATACAAAAGTAAAATCTCTGAATATCGAAAATAATAAAATTTGCAGCGTAAATGCCGATTGCAATAATATTGAAAAAATTATCGAGGCAAAATATTTTTTAATTACAACAGGCGGAATTTCTTATCCGCTAACAGGCTCAACCGGCGATGGTTACAATTTTGCAAAACAAGCCGGACACACAATTACACCGTTGCAACCTTCGCTTGTTCCGCTCGAAATAAAAAATCACGATATACAATTAAATAAACTTCAACTTAAAAACGTATCGCTTTCGTTGTGGGTTGATGGTGAATATGTTGACGAAGAATTTGGCGAAATGGAATTTAATGTAAAAGGCGTAACAGGCGCAATAACATTACGATTGAGCCGCAATGCGGTAAGCGCCGTTGTTGCAAAAAAACAAGTTGAACTAAAAGTGGATTTAAAACCGGCATTGAGCAGCGAACAACTTCAAAACAGAATTTTGCGCGAAATGCAAACTCTGCAAACCATTGAACCGCTTTTACGTAAACTTTTACCGCAACAAATAATTGCAACATTTGCAAAAAAAGCAAATATCCGACAAAACAATAAAATTACCGATTTGGATATAAAAAAAATCATTGAAACATTAAAAGAAATGACATTTGAAGTTTCGGGATTTAGCAATTTTAACGAATCAATTGTTACGGCAGGAGGCGTATCGTTAAAAGAAATAGACTCGCGAACGATGAAATCAAAAATCACAGAAAACCTTTATTTTGCGGGCGAAGTTATCAATCTTGATGCAAACACAGGCGGCTACAATTTGCAAATAGCATTTTCGACAGCGCGGCTGGCAGCCCAAAATATTATAAAAAAATAATTTGATTAAAATCAAATAAAATATATTACATTTGCAACACTAATTTAATAAAAATCAATTACTATGAAAAAAATTATAATTTTAAGTTTAATGTGCTTCGGCGTAGCCGCTTTTGCACAGAAAGTAAGTACAGTAAGTCCTGAATGGACACTCCCAATTGACGGTAAAACGGAAGCTATATTTGTTAGTGAATTTTCCGGTATTCCTGTTGTTGAAACAAACAAATTCTGTTTTGGAATTGACTATGAAAAGCAAGAGATAATCTGGAAAATTAAAAGAAAAGCAACAGTCGTCTCATCTGTAACTCTTATACCAGAAACTCCGTTTGCCTGTATCAGCGATACCCTTATTGATGTAACAAACGGCAATGTTATATTAGAAAATGTGTATTATGTCGGGCAATATCTTTTCCCTGAAATAAATACAGTATTATTACAAGTGCAAACAAAGGAAACAGAACAATGGCATTTTGTTGATATGGAAACTAAAAAAATCATTTGGAGTAAAGATATACCAAAAGATGGCGGTTTTAATTTAAGTTTTAAAACAGACAATTTTAAGCCTTCATTCATAGGCAAGAATATTATATTAAAGCACAAAAAAATGCTGTATTTAGTTGACAGCAGCAATGGCAATTCTATCTGGGAATCCGAAGGAGACCCGGGTAATTTCTTTTTGGATAAAAACGAAAAATATATGATGACTGTTGAAAAAGGCGGAGGACTTTTTTCGTCTAATGAATACGGCAAAAAAGTTACAATAATCAATTACAACACAGGACAAAAATTATTTAAAAAACCTATTGAAATTGCAGGTAGTTTTGTTAAATTCATTCAACTTGACGACGAAAATGTATTAATTGCAGGCAGAGATGGTTTTAACATTTACAAATACGAAACAGGAGAACAACTATGGAAAAAAGATTATGAGGCAAAAAAATTAAATGATGTAACAATAACCGACGAGGGTTTTGAAGTTTTGTATGCTGACCAAAAAATGATAGTTGATAAAACCACAGGAAAAGCAACTCTGGCAAAGCCTGTCAAAGTGGATGAGATTAAAACTCCGACAGACCAACATGAATTTGAAAATGGTATAATTCGGATATTTAAAAAATCATTTGCGTCTTATCTCGATTTTGTAGATAAGACTACTAATCAGCCTTTTTGGAAAGCATATCTTAATATCATTTTAATTGAATTTAATAATGCTAATAATTCATTTCTTGCAAAAGCGTATGGAACATCAACAGAAGATATAGGATATTATTTAGTTCAGGCTGACCCTAATGCAAAAGTGGATAAACGAAATATAAATAATCTGCCTCCTAAATTATTTTTAGAATTTGTAATACCGAAAGAAATAACTTCGATTCAGGCACGAGATAATGGCTATTTTTTATTGGGAAAAACTGAATATGTATTTTTAGATTTATTAGGAATGGTGGTGGAACAGAAT
This sequence comes from Prevotellaceae bacterium, assembly GCA_031289895.1. Classification (GTDB taxonomy): domain Bacteria; phylum Bacteroidota; class Bacteroidia; order Bacteroidales; family UBA932; genus JAIRKV01. The sequence goes on along the minus strand of JAITOP010000183.1, from coordinate 5,649 downwards.
TATTTTAAATTTCCCGAAAAACAATTTGACGCATTTGACAGAAATCTGCTCGGAGGAAAGCAGACTGAAATAGCGGAACAAGATAAAGCAATAAAACGATGTACTGTCAGAGAAACGAAAGATTTTGCATATTTTTTGTCAGGTAAACCCGTAGATGGAGAAACGATGATGATACTTATCGAAATAGATAAAAATTCAGGACAACAAAGCCGAGTATTCAATTTGGGATATAACAGATATTCTATTTACGAAATTTCTCAGGTAACCAATAAACTTTTTGCAATTATTGACGGTCAATTAGCCGCCTTCAACTTATAAAAACAAATATTTTAAACATAAAAAAAGTCTCACAAAATCAGTAAATTTGTGAGACTTTTTATTTTATATTACTCGGTATTGCTAAAATTTATTCTGCAACAACTTCAAATTTTATTGACGATTTAATATCGCGATAAATTTTGATTTCAGCGTCAAACAATCCAAGTTCTTTTACTGCGCTGTCGCCAAGTATTACAATATTTTTTCGTTCTACATCAATGCCTTTGGCTGCAAGCACCTCAGCAATCTGAATATTTGTAACCGAACCGAAAATTTTGCCCGTAGTACTTGCTTTTGCGCCAACCGAAATTGTTAAACCTTCGAGTTTTGCAGCCAAAGAAATTGCATCTTCGCGAAGTTTTGTTTCTTTATGTGCGCGCTGACGCATATTTTCGGCGTGCATTTTCTTCGCCGAAGATGTTGCAAGTGTTGCAAACCCCTGAGGTATAAGATAATTTGTTGCATAACCGTTTTTAACGATTACAATATCATCTTTATGACCTAAATTAGTAACGTCCTGTTTCAATATGATTTCCATTTCTAAATCTCCTCTAAAATTATTTCAACATATCGGTTACAAAAGGAAGTAGTGCAAGATGACGAGCGCGTTTTACGGCTTGTCCCACTTTACGTTGAAATTTCAACGATGTACCTGTCAATCGGCGAGGAAGAATTTTTCCTTGCTCGTTCAAAAACTTTTTCAAAAACTCTGCGTCTTTGTAGTCAACGTATTTAATGCCAGCTTTTTTGAAGCGACAATATTTTTTACGTTTAACATCCGTTTTTGTAGGATTTAAATATCTGATTTCATCTGCCATTTTTCTGTTCTCCTACTTTTTATTTGTTACTTCTCTTTTTTTCAGCATATTCAAAAGAATGTTTATCCATTTTAAAAGTTAAAAAACGAATAATGCGCTCGTCTCGACGATACTGAATTTCGAGTTTTTTAATAAATTCACCTTCCGCTTTAAATTCGATAAGATGATAAAAACCTGTGGTCTTCTTTTGAATTGGGTAAGCCAACTTTCTCAAGCCCCAATCCTCTTCGTAATCAATTTCACCGCCGTTTTCGGCAATAAAATCACGAAATTTTTTGACTGTTTCCTTTACCTGACTTTCTGATAAAACGGGAGTTACAATGAAAACAGTTTCATAATGATTCAACATAATTTTTTGTTCTAAATTTAATATTATTAAATAATTTTTTAAAAATTTTGAGCCGCAAAGGTAATAAAAATTTACGAATTGCAAAATATTATATGATATTTTTTTTCATTAGTTGTAAGTTGAATAAGTCATAAGTTGTAAGTTGTAAGTCGTAAGTCATAAGTCGTAAGTCGTAAGTCAGGTGAAAGAAGTTAGGGAAGTTAAGAAGTTAAAGAATAAAAAACAAAAAAAATTATAAAAGATGACAAAAAAATCATGATAGAGATTGTATGTTGGTAAAATGTACAGATACCCACGTTGTTCGACCCCATTCGGGGTCGGATTTGCCGTGTGGACATTCTTTTTCTATAAACATTTGAATCCTTCGGATTCATTCCATCTTTTACAGGTTATTTATTTTTCATCCCTTAACTTCTTGGCTCTTGGCTCTTAATTCTTAATTCTTAATTTTTAATTTTTAATTTTTTTTATATAAATTTGTCGAATAAAATAAATTAAATTATGAAAGTTTATACAAAAACAGGCGATAAAGGAACAACCGCGCTTATTGGCGGCACACGAGTTCCGAAATTTCATATTCGGGTAGAAGCGTATGGAACGGTTGACGAATTGATTTCGCATATAGGTTTAATTCGTTCGCAAGATGTAGATGCACACATTGTTGACACCTTGCATCAAATTCAGATTTGTTTGATGAATATTGCCGCAATACTTGCAAGTGATGGAAGTGTAAAAAAAATTCCGCAAATTACCGATGAAGATATTCGTATTCTTGAAAACGAAATTGATAAATATGACAAACAAATTGAACCTTTGAAAAACTTTGTACTGCCCGGTGGACATAGTATTCCTGCCTTTTGCCATATCGCAAGATGCGTGTGCCGCAGAGCCGAAAGAGTGATTTTGCAACTTAATGCCGAAACTCCTGTTGATGAAAAAGTGTTAATTTATGTGAATCGTTTATCCGATTATCTTTTTACTCTTGCACGAAAATTACACAAAACGCTTGATATTCAGGAGATTTTCTGGATTCCACAATAACTGTTGTAAATAAATAATGAATTAATGTTTATAAAAATATTATAAAACATATTGTTTTAAGCAAAATTATTTCTACTTTCGCATCTTCAAAATGAGGAATAAACTATTAATTGACTGACTATTAAATATTTATGTTATGTATTGGACATTAGAACTTGCTTCAAAATTAGAAGACGCACCTTGGCCGGCAACAAAGGAAGAATTAATTGATTTTGCCGTGCGTTCGGGCGCACCAATGGAAGTGGTAGAAAACCTTCAGGCATTGGAAGATGATGGCGAAATTTATGAAAGCATTGACGACATTTGGCCTGATTATCCAAGCAAAGAAGACTTCTTTTTTAATGAAGATGAATATTAATTCAGAAAAAAATTGATTAAAATAGAAGACTTTTTTAGTCTTCTGTTTTTTTATAAATTAATAAATGCTAATATTCTTTTTGATATGCACATAATAGAACTCGAAAATATGGAATTTTTTGCTAATCACGGTTGCTTTACGGAAGAGCAAATTACAGGAAACAAATTTATTGTAAATTTAACTATAACTACCGACGAATCAAAGTCGGCAATAAGCGATAATATTGACGATGCCGTTAATTATCAAACAATTTACAACATTGTTTGCAGAGAAATGAAACAAACGTCGCACCTACTCGAAAATGTTTGCAAACGAATACTCGACGCCATAGTTGCAGAAACAAAAAACATAAAAAACGCAACAGTAAAAATAAGCAAACAAAACCCACCAATAGGCGGAAAAATAAACTGCGCAAGCATTACGATGCAACAAAGTTTATAAAGTTTATAAAGTTATAAAGTTCTTAAAGTTATAAAGTTCTTAAGATTCTTAAGATTTTTAAATGTTTTTAGAATCAAATCAAGAATTAGATAAAAAGCAAATCAAAAAAAACATAATTTCACAAACATCCCGCAAATGCAACAAATTAAATATTTTGTACCCAACCAAATACGGAATACCAAATACCAACGACCAAATACCAATGACCAACGACCAAATACCAATTACCAAACACTAACGACCTATCAGCAAGTTGCGAAATTTTTGTGTTTTTTAATATTAAATTTTTGTAATCTGAAAAAATATCATACTTTTGTAGAAAAAATAACAACAAAATGAAACATTACGAATGTAAAAAACGATTACTTGGATTAAAATCAATGATTGGAAATACTCCAATGTTGAAAATTGAATATCGCTATAAAAACAAACAACGTGCCATTTTCGCCAAAGCCGAATACCATAATTATACAGGAAGCATAAAAGACCGCATCGCATATTACATACTCGAAGAAGCTTACAAATCGGGAGAATTATTGCCAAATATGCACATTATGGAGGCAACGAGCGGAAATACTGGAATTGCATTTTCGGCATTGGGCAGAGCTATGGGACACGAAGTTACAATTTTTATGCCCGAATGGATGAGCGTTGAACGTATTAATATTATGCGAAGTTTTGGAGCAACAATAAGACTTGTAACAAATGACGAAGGCGGATTTTTGGGCTGTTTGGATATGATACAAAACGAAAAAAAACAACGTCCCGACCAAATTTTTCTTCCACTCCAATTTGATAATAATAAAAATTGTGAAGCCCATTACAAAACCACAGGACACGAAATTGCAGAACAATTACTTAATCTCGGATTAACTCCCGATGCTTTTGTTGCAGGCGTTGGCACGGGCGGAACAATTATGGGCGTTGGCTGTTTTTTGAAAGAGATAAACGATAAAATAAAAATATATCCGCTTGCGCCGCTCAACTCGCCTACATTGGTTACGGGATATAAAACCGGCAAACATCGTATTCAGGGAATTTCCGATGATTTTATTCCGACAATAGTGAAATTAGACCAGCTTGACGACATAGTTCAGGTTGACGATGGCGATTCAATTATAATGGCGCAGAAACTTGCACGAACATTAGGTTTGGGCGTAGGAATATCGTCGGGCGGAAATTTTCTTGGCGCAATAAAAGCGCAAAATATGCTTGGCGACCATGCAGTAGTAGCCACAGTTTTTGCCGACGATAACAAAAAATATCTAAGCACCGATTACGCCAAAGAAGAACCTGTAAAAGACGGATTTCTTTCGACAGACGTAGATTTGGAAAACGTTACGGTGATAAAATAACAAAGAGTAAAAAGTTATAAAGTTCATAAAGTTATAAAGTTTTTAAAGTTATAAAGTTTTTAAAGTTATAAAGTTTTTAAAGACTTTTCAAATCAACAACGAAGCAACTGACTAACAACTTATAACTAACAACTTATAACTTATGACTTATGACTTATAACTTACGACTTACGACTTACGACTTACGACTTATGACTTATGACTTATGACTTACGACTTATGACTTACGACTTACGACTTACGACTTACGACTTACGACTTATGACTTACGACTTATAACTTACGACTATTTTTTCAGGGTCAACGCATAAAAAAACCAAAAAATCAGCAGTTACGAACAGTTCAACATATTGATTATTAATAATTTAATTTGCTTTATGATATTTTTTTATACTTTTGTAATAAAAAAATGCCAATACAAAAATGTCGCTTCATAGTTATTTTGTATGCTTTCCTGACTTTTGTGTAAATTGAAATAAAACGCATTTGCCGTCTGATATTATTATGTTGTCGATTATTGCAGTCGTCTGTGGTGCTGAATCTTGGGATTCAATTGAAGATTTTGGAAAAACAAAAATAGATTTTCTGAAAACAATCTTAAAACTTCCAAATGGAATACTTTATCATGATACACTTAACAGAGTTTTTTCGGCTATTCGTCCAAAATCATTTGAACAAATGTTTATCAAATGGGCTGATTCATTGAATATTGAAAGTGTAAAAAGAAGTGATTTGTATTGACGGCAAATGTATAAAAGGTTCAAAAGATAGTTATCATGAACAATCTCCAATTCACATGGTAAGTGCGTGGGCGGCTGATAATCAATTAGTTTTAGGACAATTAAAAGTAAATGAGAAAAGTAATGAAATCACAATCATCACGCTTGCGGCAAAGGCTGAGCCGGTGATTTTTGCTTTTTCGCACAACCACGTTAGGGCTTTGCCGTTGGTTGGTTCGGCAAAACGTTC
>JAITOP010000147.1 GCA_031289895.1 Prevotellaceae bacterium | reverse complement strand
TCCTGCCAATATAACTCCACCGATAACTAATTTTGCAATATCAATTAATATTTTACCAAGTTCTTTTTTTATTGTATATTGTTTTTATGCCACAAAGTTAATAATTATTTTCTTTTGTTTGTATTTTATTTTTTAACTCAACTCCTCGTTCTGCATTATTTGCAATCCTACGGAACGGATTATAAGTATTTTAAATCCTGATAATAAATATTTTCGGATTGCAAATCCGAAAGGACGGAATTAATGAAACGTTATTTTTTAGAATAATCTCTCTCTCCAAAAATAAGCGAACCTATGCGAATTATTGTACTGCCTTCGTTTATTGCAATTTTATAATCGTTGCTCATGCCCATTGATAATTCGCAAAAATCGGAATTGTTGGCAAATGTTGTTTGTTTCAGCGTATCAAAAATTTTGCGTAGAGTGTGAAATTCGTTGCGTATTTGAGTGGTATTGTCGGTAAAAGTTGCTATGCCCATAAGTCCTGCAATTTGCGTAAAACGGTTTTGTGAAAAGTCGTTTTCAGATAAAAATTGTTGCAATTCCTCAGGCGTAAAGCCAAATTTTGTTTCTTCCTGTGCAATGTGAACCTGCAACAGACATTTTATTATTCTGTTGTTTTTTGCGGCTTCTTTATTGATTTCGGCAAGCAATTTCGACGAATCAACCGAATGTATAAGTTCCACAAAAGGCGCAATATATTTGACTTTATTGGTTTGCAGATGTCCTATAAAATGCCATTCGATATCTTTAGGCAGTTCGTAATATTTTTTTACAAGTTCCTGAGGTTTATTTTCGCCGAAAATTCGCAAACCCTTATTGTAGGCTTGTTGTATGGTTTCAACAGTATGTGTTTTTGATACGGCAACAAGTTTTACACTATCAGGAATTGACTTTATAAAATCATTCATTTTTTTGTGATTTCAAGAAAAACTATTATTTAGGCAACCGTAATTTCTTGTCCGTATTTTACAATTTCGCAGACGATAGGATTTGATATGTCAAATTCATTTTCTCTAAATGGATGCGGCTCTATTCGACTATCAATGTGTCGGGTAAGTTTCATCAATTCAACTTGTCTGTCGATTAGATTATTATAGTCGGAAAAAACGATGGCAATGTCAATATCGCTGTCGTTGTTGAAAGTGCCTTTGGCGTACGAACCGAAAAGAATTATCTTTTTGTATTCAAAATATGTTTTTACCACATTGGCATATTCTTGTGCTATTTTTATAACATCTGTTTTATCCATAACAAAAAATCTTTATAACTTTATAACTTTAAAATTTTTAAGAACTTTAAGAACTTTAAGAACTTTAAGAACTTTAAGAACTTTAAGAACTTTAAGAACTTTAAGAACTTTAAAAACTTTCCACTTTCTCTTCTTCTGCACTTTGGTTTGATTCCCACGCTCCGCAGAGTTTGTAAAAGTCATCATCGCTTGTTTCGTGTTGCAGGTTATTTGAAACGGAAACAGGAAATATAATAATTTCAACCGCTTGCCCATACCATTCGCGTGGAATAGTAACGGGAATACTGTTGTTTTGCTCGCTCGGAATGAATATTTTTCTGTACATATTCGTATAATTTACAATTTTATTATCTGTACAAAGATATGAAACTTTTTAATTTTTTGTGATTTTCTGTCTCTAAATCTTTAAAAACTTTATAACTTTAAAATCTTTATAACTTTAAAAACTTTATAACTTTATAACTTTAGACTTTATAACTTTAAAAACTTTCTACTTTTTTCTACTTTCGCTTTTTCTGCTGTAACTGTTGCTGTCGTTGCATTTCTTCGAGTTTCGTTTGAAATTTCGATTTTTTTATTGGTTGTTTTGCGTGTGCCTGCATTTTTTTCAATAAATCTTCGTCTTTCACAACAAATTTGCGCATAAACCACATCTGTCCTATTGTTATTAAATTTGAAAGAAAATAATAATAACTTAATCCGCTTGAAAAATTATTGCAAAAACACAACATCATTACGGGCATAAAATACAGCGACATAAATTTCATCCCCGGCATAGAATTTTGGCTTGACGATTGACTTGCCATCGTTATTTTTGTATAGAAAAACATTGATATCGCCATAAGCAGTGCAAAAAGGCTGACATGATTTCCGTAGAACGGAATATTAAACGGCAAATCCAGCACCGAATCGTAACCCGAAAGGTCGTCAGCCCACAGAAATCCTTTTTGGCGCAACTCAAACGAAGTCGGGAAAAATCTAAACATCGCAATAAGAATAGGAAACTGAAACAGCATTGGCAAACAGCCGCCAAACATACTTGCTCCGTTTTTCTTGTAAACAGCCATCGTTTCCTGCTGTTTTTTCATTGCATCTTCTTTTTTTGGATATTTTGCCGTTATTTTATCTATCTCAGGTTTCAGCAAACGCATTTTCGCCATCGATACATACGATTTTTTTGTAAACGGAAATATCACAAGTTTTATTAAAAGAGTGAGTATCAGTATTATTATTCCGTAATTGGAAATAAATTTTTCAAAAAAGTTGAATATCGGAATAATTATATATTTGTTAATCAAACCGTCAATTCCAATCCAGCTTATGGGAACAAGTTTTTCAAAACTTTTGTCGTACGATTTTAATGTGTTGTAATGATTTGTTCCCAGATAAAAACTAAGTGCATAATTTTGAGTTTCTTTCGACGAAACGTACGGAACGGTTGTATATGTTTCAAAATGCTTTATCAAACTGTCGATATTTCGTTCGTTATATGTTGTGAAATTCAGTTTTGCGCCTTCAAAATTATTTTTATTGATAAGAATTGTCGAAAAAAATTGTTGTTTGTAGGCAATCCAATTTATTTTCAGACTGCGCAGTTCTTCCGATTTTTCACTACTTCGTCCCGAAAGTTTTTCAATTGATGTTTCGTCGGGAAATTTGTATGCAAGGTCGGTATAACTGTTTTCGTTGCTGAAACCTTTTTCCTGTTGTGGCGAATCCATAGTCCATGTCAATCCCAAGCTTGTTTCCTGACGATTGATATAATCGCCCAACCCAACAAAATTAACATCCAAATCAACAAGATATGAATCGGGGCGCATTTTATAAATATATTCGATATATCCATTGCCCAAAGCCAGACGCAGCGCCAACTGAATAAGAGTATCGTTTTCGCCCATTACAACCTGAGTTTTGGCAACAGGCTCGAAAGCCATTTTTGACGTTGATACCGGCACAACAGGATTTGCTGTAAAATCGAACGAAAAATCGTTTTTTTCGCCATTAAACAATATCAGCGGTTTTTGAGTGTATGTGGCGTAGTCTTTCACTTCTGCCGAATATATACGCCCGCCGATATTTGTTAATGTAATTTTCAGCAAATTATTTTCTATTGTATAAAATTCTTCCTGTTTCTGCACTACCGCCTGCAAAGATGAATCTACCCTTGCCGTAGCGGACGACTGTAAAGTAGTATCGCCTGTTAAATTATTCACACTGTCGGTAAGCTGCAACTCTTGCCTGCGCTGTATTTCATGAACCTGTGAAATAGAATCCTGCGTTTGCTTTTCGCGATTATATTTTTCCGCCTGTTTCGAGTTAAAAATTCCGAAACCAATCATTATTGCTACAATCAGCACCAATCCTGTAATTGTATTTTTGTCCATAGTAAATTGTTATAGAAATATTATTTATTTTGTTATTTTATATATTCTTTTTTATACATACGTTGTTAACGTGGCTGCAAAGATAGTATTTTAAAATAATAAATCTGAATAAATATTAAAAAAGGTGTTTATTGGTATTCGGTATTCAGTATTCAGTATTCTGTATTTAGTATTTGGTCGTTGGTCGTTGGTATTTAGTCGTTGGTCGGAAGTTAGAAAGTTTATAAAGTTTGTAAAGTTCATAAAGTTTTTAAAGTTTATCAAGATTTTTTCATCGACAAATCGTAATTCGTAATTTTCGTAATTCGTAATTGATTTTATTTGCGTACATATCTCTCTTACGACTTATGACTTATGACTTACGACTAATTAAAAAACAGCCACATTTTTATGCAACTGTTTTTTTTGCTCCCCCTCAAGGACTTGAACCTTGGACCCCATGATTAACAGTCATGTGCTCTAACCAACTGAGCTAAGGAGGAATTTTTTTATCCGTTTTTCGTAAATTCGGAGTGCAAAAGTATATAAATTATTTAAATCCACAAAAAAAATATTTATTTCAAAAAATATTTTTTCTAATATATTTATAATTAAATATTTAAAATATACGGTTTTTTTTAACAATAAATTATCTTAGATTATTTACTATTTTTGGCGATTATTTTCATAACAAAAACTAAAAAAATGAATAAAATTCTTGGAATGGGAAACGCTCTTGTCGATATTTTGGCGATATTTGAAGACGATGCAATGCTTAAAAAATATAATCTGCCAAAGGGAAGCATGACTCATGTGGACGAAAAAACAACCAACAAAATTTTTGATGATATAAAGCATCAAAGCAAATACGATATTGTTGCGGGAGGTTCGGCGGCAAATACTATCAACGGTCTTAGCAAACTCGGCATCGAAACTGCTTTTATTGGAAAAACAGGAAAGGACGAGCTTGGCAAATTTTTTATTGACGATATTAAAAAAAACGGCGTTAATCCTAAATTAATTTCTGTTGACAACACCACCGGAAATTGCAAAGTGCTGATAACTCCCGATGGCGAACGCACAATGTGTACGTATCTCGGTGCAGCTATCGACCTGAATGAGGACGACCTTTGCCACGAACAGTTTAAAGGTTACAATTATTTTCATATCGAAGGATATTTGGTGCAAAATCATGCGCTAATGCAACGCTCGTTTGAACTTGCAACTCAGCACAGAATGACGATTTCGCTTGATATGTCGAGTTTCAATATTGTTGCCGAAAACAAAGATTTTATGAATAAAATGTTGCATAAATATGTTGATATTATATTTGCAAACGAAGAAGAAGCCAAAACTTTTACAGGCAGAGAACCTCGCGAGGCACTGGACATGCTTGCCGAAATTTGCAAAATTGCTGTTGTGAAAATAGGCGCAGAAGGTTCGTATGTGAAACAGGGAAATGAGTTTTATGAAATACAACCTATTTCAGCAAAAGCAATAGACGCAACGGGTGCAGGCGATTTATACGCATCAGGCTTTTTGTA
>JAITOP010000123.1 GCA_031289895.1 Prevotellaceae bacterium | reverse complement strand
CAAAAGTTGAATAAATTAAAATATGCAACATATAACATTTTTTAAACTTTTATTTTAGAAAATTAGGTATCTTTGCTGGCTTTTTTGAAATAATAGATGAAATTATATTTGATAAATTTACATTTGGGGTTCATATTTTCTGTTGTATTCTGTTTTTCTGTTTCGGCTCAGGATGATATTTCGCTTGACCCGCAGCGCAACTCATATTTGCATTTGTTGCAACAGGCAAAGCAGTTACACAATCAATATCGCTTTAACCAAGCAATTGCCATTTGCGAAAACATAGTAAATCTGGGCGCGGCTACATCCGATATTTTAGATTCGGCAAAACTTCAAATTGTTGCTTGCGAAAATTCGCGAAACCTTGTGCATTATATGTTTGAGCCTAAAATTGTGGGAAAACTGAAAGTCGAAAATGACGATTTCATAACTTATTACGATAAAATTAAAAACGGATATTTTGCGCCTCATGCAAAATCTATGCTAATGGACGCCGACAAAGGCAGAGAACAGAATTTGCCTCTTGTTTTTTATCCAAACGAAAACACTGAAAATTCAAATATAATTTATTTTTCGAGTTACGGTAAATATGGAAAAAGCGGCTTGGATATTTACAAAATTCATCGCATTAACGACACTTTATGGAGTGAACCCGAATTGCTTGAAACAACCGTAAACACTCAATTTGACGAAATATATCCTTACATTACCGAAGATGGAAAAACACTTTATTTTTCATCTAACGGACATTACGGAATGGGCGGTTTCGACTTGTTTAAATGCGTTAGAGACGAAGAAAACGGAACGTGGAAACAGGCAGAAAATTTAGGTTTTCCATTCTCGTCGCCTTACGATGATTTTTTATATATCCCCGACAATGATAATGATTACGCCTGTTTCAGCTCGACACGCAACTGCGAAAACAAAAATATTTTTGTATATAAAACCGATATAATTCTTAATCCCGAATACAAATCAATTGACAACTACGAGTTGCTGCAAAAAATATCAAATCTTGATGTTTTTACCGAAACAGAAATCACCGGCGAAAACGATGACATTACCGAAGTAAATATAGCAGGATTGGAAAACAACAAAGATTATATTCAAATGCTGAAAGCGGCGCGATATTACACCAATAAATTTAACGAAACGCAAAAATCGCTTGACATTTTGCGCAACAAATTATTTGATACCGAAAACGAAGAAGAACAAAAAAATATAGAAAAACAAATATTGGATAACGAAAATGAATTGTTTGATATGCAATCGATGGTAAGTGAATTGTCAATATACATAAGCAAATCGGAATATAATTTTATAACAAAAGAAATACAACCGTCGCTGAGCGATGATTTGAAACCTGTTGTAAATATTGATTTTTCACAAAAAAAAGAAGTGAAAATCAATATCGAAAATTTCGGTAAAAAAACCTCCGATAACATAAGAACCGCGCCAAATATTGAGATGAAAACACCTGCACTTACCGAACGCGATATGTTTGGTTTTGAAATTACCGGAAAAAATATTTTCGCTCACAATTATATTTTACCGGCGGGATTGGTTTACAGAATTCAGGTTATTTCTGTTCCGGCAGACAAAAAAGTTGAATCCGATTTTTTCAAAAATTGCAGTCCTGTAACAACAGAATTATATAACGATTTATGCAGATATTATATAGGTTTATTCAGAAAACAATCGGATGCCGAAAGTGCAATGGCGCAGTTGAAAATATTAGGATTTAAAAATATTTTTATTTCGGCATACAACAACGGCGAAACAATAACTTTGCGTGATGCAAAAAATATTGAATCGAAAAAAACACAGACTACAGCCGAATCAAGTAAAAAAACAGACGTTCATGTTAATAAAATTTATAGAATTACAATTGGACCTATCGACCCAAAAGAATCTGTTGTACAATTAATTAACGGCTTTTCAAGCGGAAAAGATATATCCAAAATAATTAATCCCGATAATAAAATTATATATAATGTCGGAATTTTTACTACCTTTGAGCAGGCTGTCGATTTACGGGATAAACTTATTAATAGCGGAATCGCAAGCGTAAATATTAACGAAGTTGTACTTAATAACTAAATAAAAATGACAACAATTATAGTTCTTATTGTTTTAGGTGTTTTACTTTTGGTGGCGGAAATTGTAGTGTTGCCCGGGTTTGGTTTTGCGGGAATTGCAGGCGGCATATCAATTGTTGTTGGAGTTGTAATGTCATACAATATCAGCAGTATAGCAGGACATATTACCGTTTTTGCAACAATAATTTTATGTGTTATAGCAATGCGTTTTTCGCTTAGAGCAAAAACATGGCGGCGTTTGGCATTAAACAAAAGTATCGACAGCGCCGTAGATGTTTCGCCATCGCTGAAAAATATACAAATAGGCGACGAAGGCATTTCCATTACACGATTATCGCCAACAGGCAAAGTTCGTATAAAAAATATAGATGTCGAAGCCCGCAGCATACTTGAATTTATTGAACATAATAAAGAAATTGTTGTGATAAAATTTGAAGATTCGAAAGTAATAGTAAAAGAAAAAATATAAAAATTAAATATTTAAAAAATTATTAATTATAAAAAAATAAAAATTTATGGATGCACAGTTACAATTTACATTAATCTGGATAGGCGTTGCAATAGTTGCAATATGGCTTATAGCATATTTTGTTCCAATCGGATTATGGTTTCAGGCAATGCTTTCGGGCGTTAAAGTATCGTTAATACAACTTGTGTTGATGCGTTGGCGAAAAGTATCACCGCTAACAATTGTTCGCTCGATGATTACCGGAACAAAAGCAGGACTGAAACTCGACGCAAACCTTCTTGAAGCGCATTATCTTGCCAAAGGAGATGTACCCAAAGTAGTTAACGCCCTTATTTCGGCAGATAAGGCAAATATTTCGCTTGATTTCAGAATGGCAGCCGCAATCGACCTTGCCGGACGCGATGTTTTTGAGGCAGTACAAATGTCGGTAAATCCCAAAGTTATTAATACTCCGCCGGTTACAGCAATGGCAAAAGACGGGATTCAGCTTATAACCAAAGCACGGGTAACGGTTAGAGCAAATATCAAACAATTAGTTGGCGGAGCAGGCGAAGATACTGTTTTGGCGCGCGTTGGCGAAGGCATTGTATCGTCGATAGGCTCGTCAATATCACATAAAGCAGTGTTGGAAAATCCCGATTCAATATCAAAAGTTGTATTAGCCAAAGGCTTGGATGCAGGAACAGCGTTCGAAATTTTATCTATTGATATTGCCGATATAGATATAGGACGTAATATCGGCGCAGTTTTGCAAATGGACCAAGCAAATGCCGACAAAAATATTGCACAGGCAAAAGCCGAAGAAAAACGCGCAATGGCTGTGGCGATAGAACAGGAAATGAAAGCAAAAGCACAAGAAGCACGCGCCAAAGTTATAGAAGCCGAAGCACAAATTCCGCTGGCAATAGCCGAAGCATTCCGTAGCGGCAACTTGGGCGTAATGGATTATTATAAGATAAGAAACATACAGGCAGATACCGAAATGCGCGACAATATAGCAAAGCCAAGAACAAAATAATTAGCAATTAACAATAAAAATTTGATAATTATAAAAAAAGTTTTGTATCTTTGTCGCCCAAAATCGCAGTAACAATGCGATGAGGTTTAGGTGAGGTGGGTGAGCGGCTTAAACCAGCAGTTTGCTAAACTGCCGTACTCGAAAGGGTACCGCGAGTTCGAATCTCGCCCTCACCGCAAAAAA
>JAITOP010000100.1 GCA_031289895.1 Prevotellaceae bacterium | reverse complement strand
TTAATGCACAAAGAAACAGCCCCATGAACCTAATGCGGGCTAAATTCATATCGCCATCTAAATTTTGGCTTAGAATTGAAATTAATTGAGTACTTTTGCACTCGACCTTGAAGTTTTTTTCCATAATTATAATTGTTTGTTATTCAGCTACAAAGATACAAAATTTCAAGGTCTCTTTCAAATAAATAATGTTATAATTAGTTAAATATTAGGTGGTTATGGAGGTTTTTTGAATTTTTGTCATGTAGTAAAGTCAAGTTTATAAAGATTCTCCAAATCAACAATTAAGCAAGAGCAAAGAACAAAGAAACAAGAAAGTTATACTCCACTCGGTCTCTGTCATTGCGAGGGCGTAGCCCGAAGCAATCCGGTAAATTGCTTATTTACTCTGGATTGCTTCGCAAGCTACCAATGACGAAAACGCAATTTATATCGGAGTTTAGTATAGAAAATTTATCAAGATTTAAAATCAAAAAAATCTGCGTAAATCTGTTTCATCTGCGTTATCTGCGTGCTTTTTCAAATCAAAAAACACTTATGACTTACGACTTACAACTTACAACTTACGACTTCTGAAAATCATCATCAGCAAGCGCAATGTTGCAGCTATGATTATTGCAAAAAATGCTGTATTAAAGTGCTGAGGCAGAAAAGATTGTCCGCATAAAACTATTGCGTTACACGCTATGCAGGCGGCAAGAATATAAATATTGCTTTTTTCGAGTTTCAAAAATACGTATAAATACAAAGGATTTAACCATAGTATATTAAGATTGTTGCGCACAGGATAATGTAACGAAAATATCCACATTAATAAAATTATAATTGAGAGTATTGCAAGGCTTAGAAAAAATATTCTGTCGAAAATTTTTATAGCGAATTTTTTATTTTTCTTTGAATAATAAAACTCTAAAAAACTCAGCAACAATACTATTATCATAAATATCGAAAAAAATAAATTGGGAGAAATTGGGTTTGATGTCAAATTTTCATGCGCCTGATAAAGAGTTTCGGGCGGCGCGGCAAATTTTATTCCGTATATTGTAGTGGTGTCAACGTTTTTCAGTAATTCGTCGGGAAGAAACATATAGTCGGCGTTTGTTGCTTTTGAGTCGGTTGGCATTCCGAGCAAAATATCGATGCCGAATTTACTCCATTGCATTTTTTCGAGATACGGATAAATCAACTGTCTGAAAGTTTTGTTGTTGCTTGTGTTTTGATTTGAAAATTTTAATTTTTCGCCAAGCGTTTTTTGTAAAATATCGCGAATGCGCGTTGAACAATTATCTTTGAAAAAATCGTAACGATAATATCGGTTTTGCGGTTCGTAATTTTCTATGAGCAGAGCAAATATTTTTTCTTTTTCATCCTGCGAGAGGTTGAGTTTTTGCTCATAAACGCTACGATTTCCATTGCGGTAAGATTCTAAAAACGAATAAAAATCGCTGATAGAAAGCATATACATCAACGTGCCGCGCGAAAATTTGAGGTAAAAATTTTTGGTTGAAAAATCAAAATTTCCGTAATTGAAAACCATATCAATATTTTTTTGACTGTCGCAAATACGAATTGCGCTGTGTCCGAAAGTAGAATACAACTCGCTGCCCTGACCGCAGGTAAGTAGCGAAATTTGAGCGCTGTCGCTCAATCTTTGTGCATCTGCCGTATTAAAAAATGCAGCAAAAAATATTGTTAAAACAATTCGATATAATTTCATAATCTAAAATTTATACTGCAAAAGTATAAACTTTTTAGATAAAAACGGGTATTTGGTCGTTGGTATTTGGTATTTGGTCGTTGGTATTTAGTCGTTGGTATTTGGTCGTTAGTATTTGGTCGTTAGTTGTTGGTCGTTGGTTAGAGATGTTCATTTGAAGATTATTTGTTGATATTAAAAACTTTGTGAGCTTTGTGTAAAAACTAAGAACCCACAAAACAACACAAATAATTAAGAAAACGACTAAATACTAATGACTAATTTAACTTTCGCAAGTTCGTATATTATTGATTTTTAAATATATTTACGATTTGTATTTTTTCAATATGCTTATTATAAATATTTTAGTTATTAACCTCATTTATACCTAATTTTTTCAACAAAACAACATCAGTAGCCTAAAATTAATCCATCCAAAACCTCATTACCTCATTCAAATAAGATTTTGATATTCCAAACATTACAATGAGGTAAGGAGGTCGTTGTTTTTCAACATAGTGATACTGAGGTTGTTTTGTTGAAAAATTAGGTTTAAAATTAGGTTTAATATATTGCAAATTCTTGTCTTGCGAAAGTTGAATGACTAACGACCAACGACTAAATACTAATGACTAATGACCAAATACTAACGACTAATGACCAACGACCAACGACTAACGACCAAATACCAACGACCAAATACTAACGACCAACGACCAACGACTAACGACCAAATACCAACGACCAAAATAATTTTGCAGATTAAATAAAAAATAATACTTTTGTGGTCGCAATGGTTTCCAAAATCGTATTCGAAACGATTAAACGGAATCAAATGGGAATCAGGTGTAAGACCTGAACAGTTCCCGCTGCTGTAAGTTCCGCTCGTTTGAGCAAGTTGTTTTTAACACTCTTTTGCCACTGATTTATTAAATTGGGAAGGCGTCAAAAACAGGAACAAGTCAGAAAACCAGCCATTGCAAAAAATAGATTTTACCCCCTACGGTGAATGGGTGGTTAGTCAGAAACTTACACTTTTTGATTCTCTCTTTTTGTTAAAATTCACGTCGAGGTAAAAATTAATTTTAAATTTTTGTCGTAATTTTTTTGCGATTAACATAAATTGATAAAATATAAAACGTGAAGCGAATATTAAAACACATATTGTTGGTAACGATTTGGGCAAATGCAATTTCGTGCATGAACTATGCGCCATCAAACGAAAACGATTTTAATTATTATAATGATAATGGCGTTTTCATTGTTAATGAAGGAAATTTTATGTACGGAAATGCTTCGTTATCATATTATTCGCCCGACAAAAAACATTCCGAATCAGAAATATTTATCCGCGCCAACGGAATAAAACTCGGCGATGTTGCCCAATCGATGACTATTCACAACGGGCTTGGATATATAGTAGTAAACAATTCGGGAATTATCTTTGTGATTGATATAAACACATTTAAAGTTGTGAGAACCATTACAGGTTTTATTTCGCCGCGACATATTCATTTTGTTAGCGATACAAAAGCATATATTACTGATTTATACAGTTCTAAAATTTCAATTGTAAATCCGCAAACAAGTAAAATTATAGGCTCAATACCAATCGGAGCGCATAAATCGACAGAGCAAATGGTGCAATATGATAAATATGTTTTCACAAATTGTTGGTCTTATGATAATAAAATTCTTGTTATTGATACCGAAACCGACAAAATTGTGGATTCGATAACCGTAGGAATACAGCCAAATTCGCTGGTAATAGACAAAAATAATAAACTTTGGGCGCTCACCAATGGAGGATATAAAAATAATCCTTACGGACACGAAATTCCTGCATTATACCGCATTAATGTTTCCGATTTTTCGATAGAGCAAAAATTTAATTTTACTTTGGACGATTCGCCGTCTAACTTGTGCATTGATGAAAATGGCGATAATCTTTATTTTATCAATAAATC
>JAITOP010000061.1 GCA_031289895.1 Prevotellaceae bacterium | reverse complement strand
GCAAAGATGTGGAGCAATTCATGCAATTTTCACGCGAAAAGGCAAAAGAAGCGCAAGCACGAGAAATTGTTACCACACAACCAAAAGAAAGTTTATCAATGCTCACAAAAGCCAAAATTACAATTACCAATTATTTGGGCGGACAATATTTTTTCACGGTTGATGAAGTTGAAATAAAAGACGATACCGTTTATCTGATTGAAGGCAAACATTCCAAAAATGCCATTTTGCCAAGCATTGGCGATATAAAAGACGGGCTTTTGAAAATGATTTTATACTCAAATCTTTGCGAAGTGGCGGTTGATGGCGTGCAGATGCAAAGTCAGGCGGTGCTGAATTTGACTTCGACAAAAATAAAAGGGAAACTCAACTCAAATGACTGTCAGGTAATCAAAGATTTATTTTTCGATGCAAATAATCTCACCCTTACTCACATGGTATTGATTGAAGATTTATTTAGCGAGGCGGAGGAAAATGGGTTTGAGGTAAGAATAGGGAAAATATAATTATATAAAAATCATAAAAATAATGGATAAAAAACAACTAATAGAAAGTTTGATTAAAGATTTATGTGAAAATAAATCTTTATCCGAAGTATTTTTGAAACTCCAAACTATTGTTTTTTTACTAAAAAATGAAAAAATAACAAAATGGTTTGATAATGAAAATAATGGATATAAAAGTGAAGATAACTTGCCTGAGTATCGTATTCTTCCTGCTTTATTGAATGCTACAATTATACAAAATAGAGGTTGGGGAAATTCATTATATTACGAAAAATTTCTTTTGCCTTTTGATATAATTGACAAAAAATATGTTGAATATCTTAATAAGGTGAAAATTTACGATTCGATTAGTAATTTTTCGAATTCTATGTCAAGAAAAGGTGTGTATTGTAAACCATTGCCTATTGCGACTGCAAATTTTTGCAAATTAGAAGAAAACTGCTATATTCAAAAAATTTGGCAAGAAATTCCAATTAATTATTTTGAAGAAATGATTAGCAAAATAAAATCAAAATTGTTACAATTTTTATTAGAAATAAATGAAAACCTTAATCTAAATATTAGTTTTACAGAAATGGAAAATAAAGAAAAAATAGAAAGAGCATTTAATCAAAATATTACAAATAATATTTTTGGCAATAACAACAATGTTTCAACAGGACAAAATGTAGAACAAACCATTAATCAAAGTTTTGTTGATTATGAAAAATTAAAAGAATATGGTGTTGAGGAACAAGATATTGCAGAACTAAAAATAATAGAAAAAGAACCTGATAAAAATACTTTAAAAAATAAAATGCTTAGTTGGCTAGAAAAAGTTTCTGCTGCCGTTGCAGCACGGGGTTTGTATGATAATATTCCTGCAATAATAGAATGTGTAAAAGTATTAATATAAAAAATTGGAGATAATGATAAACATAAAAGAACACTTAAACAAAATCCTTTGCGGCGATTGCAGCCAAATTTTACAGGATATTCCTGACAATTCAGTTGATTTGGTACTTACAAGCCCACCGTATTTCCAACAACGTGATTATGGTGGCGGCGGAATTGGAAATGAAAACAAGGTTGAAGATTTTATCAACAACTTGATTAAAATCTTTCGCGAGTGCGTGCGTGTTACCAAACAAACAGGTACGATTGTTTTTAATTTGGGCGATAAGTATATTGACGGAAATTTACTTTTGGTACCATATCGTTTTGCGATTGAGGCAATGAAAGATAAATCGGTAAAATTAATAAATGAATTGACGTGGGTAAAAGTTAATCCTGCGCCGAAACAATGTCTGAAAAAACTTATTCCTGCCACAGAGCCGTTTTTTATTTTTGCAAAAACTGACGATTATTATTTCAACAAAGATGCTTTTCTTGAATATCGAGATAAGTATTTGAACGGAAATAAACGGAAAGCAGGAAACGATGTGGGAAAAAAGTATTTTGAATTGATTGAAAAATCTGATTTATCAAGCGAAGAAAAATTGCAGGCAAAAAAAGAATTGAACGAAGTAATAATGGACGCACAACAAGGAAAAATCGAGAGTTTCCGTATGAAAATCAGAGGTTTGCACGCTTTGCCCTACGGCGGACAAGCAGGCGGACGTTTAACTCAAATTGAAAATAAAGGTTTCACAATTATAAAAATATACGGTAATTCCATTCGCAAAGATGTGATAGAATCTAATGTTGAAACAATTCAGGGCAACAAACACCCTGCCGTTTATCCCGAATTTATCATACAGGAAATAATAAAATTATTGACAAAGGAAGGCGATGTTGTACTCGACCCGTTTTTAGGTTCGGGAACTACCGCCGTTGTCGCCCAACGCTTAAGAAGAAATTACATTGGCATTGAGATACACCCTGAATTTGTCGAATATGCCAAAGAAAGAATTTTGCAAAACAGTAATAATTACACATTAGATTTATTTATATGACACATATTGAAATTTTAGAGGACTTGCTTACAAAAGCAGTTGCCAATCTTTCGGCAAAAAAGAGAAAGAAATACAGCGATATTATCGTTAAAAATATTGATGTGCTTGTTACTAACATTGAAAATAACAAATCGTTGATGTCAGCAATTGTAACTTCTATGTTAAATAAAATAGCAGAACCACAGCAAGATATACGATTGCATAAAAAGAAATTTGTAAATGGATATTCAGCAAGAACGTTGGATACCAAAGTTACAACTCCATTTTTTAAGCAACATTTTCAAAGATATGCCAATAAAGAAAGTGGCTTTTTATCATTAGTTACAAGAGTAGATATACCTTGGAATTTATCTGAAGAATCAAACATTGCCGGACGCTCAAAAAACACATTACATTGTTTTTTAGTGCTTCTTGATGCAGTAGAAAATCAAACAGTAAAACCTGATGAAACTCTAATTTATCTTTTTGAAAAATTGCATACACTTTCTTTAAAAGAGGAACTGATTTTTACGGAAACAATTGACACTTCTGATTTCATTGATATTATCAACATAAACAGCGTTTTGTCAATGTTGCACCAACATTTTTCAATGCAATTAAGTTCACGTTTACCTGTCATTGCAATTTATTCTATTTACGAACAACTGTTCAAACAGGTAAAGCGTTACGAAAATAAAATTTTGCGACCATTGAATGTTCATACTTCTGCTGATAAACACGGCTACGGCGATATTGAAATTTGGAACATAGACAACACACCTTTTGAAATGGTTGAAATCAAGCATAATATTTCTATTGACAGGAATTTAGTGTTTGATGTAGCGAAAAAATCTGAAAATACAGATATTTCAAGATATTACATTTTGACAACGGCAAAAGATAATTTTACCTCGCAAGAAGAGGAAGAATATATTAACAAATTCATTCTGAAAATCAAAAAAGGCACTGATTTAGAGATTATTGCTAACGGCATTTTTACAAGTTTGAAATACTATTTACGATTTATTGATGATTACAAAGAATTTATAAAAACATATACTCGAAATTTGATTGTTGACTCTAAAAAATCAACCGAAATCAAATCTTTTCATATTTTGGAATGGCAAAACATTTTGAAAGAACATAAATTATGATAAAATCCCCCCTCCGCTACCCCGGCAGCAAAAGCCGAGCAGTCGAAACAATCGCAAAGTTGCGCCCAAACTTTGACGAATTTAGAGAACCATTTCTCGGTGGCGGCTCTGTGTTTATATCTGCAAAACAGCGTTATCCAAACAAAAAAACCACAAAAAAATTTATTCTAACAGTTATCAAAATGAGCAATTACCAAATTTATTATGAATGAAAAACGTAAAATAGCATTTTGCACTCTTGGTTGCAAACTAAATTTTTCGGAAACATCAATGCTTGCCCGCAAGTTTCTGGAAAATGATTTTGAGCGTGTACCGTCTAATCAAATTGCTGATGTATATGTTGTAAACACTTGCTCGGTAACCGAAAATGCCGATAAAAAATGTCGTCAGTTGCTTCGTAAACTTGCAAAACAAGCTCCGCAGGCAATTATTGTTGCAACAGGATGTTATGCTCAACTTAAGCCACAGGAATTGGCTGAAATAGAAGGCGTTGATATTGTTGCCGGAGCAGATATGAAAGGAAATATTTTTGAATACGTAAATTCGATAAGCGAAAAGAAAAAAGCGAAAATTTTTTCGTGCGAAATAAATGAAACCAACAGTTTTTTCAAAGCATTTTCGTTGGGCGACCGCACTCGCTCGTTCTTAAAAGTGCAGGATGGCTGCGATTATAATTGCGCCTACTGCACAATTCCAATGGCACGCGGGAAAAGCAGAAATATTTCGATAGAAGAAGTGTGCAACGAAGCAAAAATAATTGCCGATTCGGGAGTAAAAGAAATAATAATTACAGGTGTAAATACAGGCGATTTTGGCAAAACCACAGGCGAATTATTTATTGATTTGCTCAAAAATCTTGAAAAAACCGAAGGTATCGAACGTTACAGAATATCGTCGATAGAACCCAATTTGTTAACCGCTGAAATAATTGAATTTGTGAAAGATTCGCCAAAATTTCTACCGCATTTTCATATTCCTTTGCAATCGGGATGCGATAAAATTCTTGCACTTATGCGCCGGCGATATAATACAAAATTATTTGCTCAACGCATACGCAATATTCGTCAACTTATGCCGGATGCTTTTATTGGAATTGACGTAATAGTCGGATTTCCAAATGAAACCGATGACGATTTTATATCAACTTATAATTTTTTGCAAGAAATAAATCCTGCATTTATTCACATTTTCCCGTATTCCGACAGGGCAAATACAGCAACATCAACAATGCAGGGAAAAATTGCAAATCACATAAAAACAGAGCGGGTGAATAAGTTAAAAGATTTGTGCGAAACGCTTCACAGCAATTTTTACAAAAATAATATCGGTCAAAAAGCAAATGTTTTGTTTGAAGGCGCGCGTCATGGTGAAATGATGTCGGGATTTTCGGGAAATTATATTAAAGTTGAAATACCTTATCAAAAAGATTTGGTAGGAAAAATTGTTGAAACAGAAATTACAGCAATAGCTGAGAGTGGAAATGCAGCAGGACTTGTCGGGAACTGCAAATTATAAAATCACGGAAGTTAAAGAAGTTAAGTGATAAAAAATAAATAACCTATAACAGATTGTTTTTATTAATAAGGGCAAGCCGTAGGTTTGCATCGCTCGGTAGAAAAATTTAACCACCATTCGTATCGCAAGCCGTAGGTTTGCGACCTCTGTTTTTGTTGGTGGCAGTCCTGACGGACTGCCGTGTTGGCGTGGTATTATCATTTCTACCGAACGATAATCCTTACGTTTTTTTTTGTCATCTGTTATAATTTGTTTATTTTTCATCATTAAAGGAAGTTAGAGAAGTTAAGAAGTTAGGCTGTTTTCTAATACCAAACAGTTATCAAAATACCGATTCAGGTATAGAAAATAAATAACAGATAAAACCCTTATTTACAAAAAGTTCCCTTAGTAGCCGAAAACAAGTAACGCATACCCTTATTCCCTTATTAAAATGTTGTAAATAAGGGAATAAGGGTAGAATATCGAGGCTAATGCTCTGCTACTAAGGGCGGCTTTCCAAAATAAGGGTTTTGGTAACTGTTTGGTATGAATACAGAATACTGAATACAGAATACTGAATACAGAATACTGAATACGGAATACGGAATACAGAATACAGAATACGTGAATACCGTATTGAATGTGAGCTGAATAATCTGTTTTTAACTTGTAAAAAGTACACTTATTTGAAAATTATTGCACTTATCGAAGAAAATACGACACTTATTAGATTTATTAACACACGTTAACAAAATTAGCGTTATTTGATTTACATTTGCGAAAGTTTTGTAAAATACTTAATCATTTAAATAATATGATAAATGTGTTGTATGTATTTAATTAATAGGCATAAAACAAGCAATAAACAAAATATCAGCAATATAATATTAAAATGTGAAAATATTAAACAAAAAGTTAAAATAATTAAAAATCGGCTAAGACATTAGAGAAAATAATAAAATAACAGAACAGAAAGTGTATGAAAAACAATTTACTTAAATAAATAATATATGACAGCAAGAAATTATTCAAAAATTTTAATGCTTTTTATAGCATTAGTGTTTTTATCTGTAACCTCGTGGGGGCAGGTAAAACTTATTGGATGGAATTTGAGAGGGCAGCCGAATCCTGTGACTGCAACAGCAACGACCTATAATGCATCGTTGGCTTCTGATGCAAATTCCAAGTTATTGACCAGAGGTAGCAACGCACTACCGGATGGAGCTACTAATCACTACTTTAGAACAGCCGGATTTGCTAATGATGGTGTTAGTGCTAACAATCAGGATTATTTTCAGATTGTAGTTGCACCTGCTCCCGGTCAAAAAGTATCTTTAGACGCAGTAGTAGGTAATTTTACGGGCGCAACTGGTTTTGCAAGTACAGTTACCTCTATGTTTGCTTATAGCATAGATGGAGGAACTACTTTTATATCTATAGGCAGTACTATCGGGAACGGCAGTCCGCAGGTAGTAGTAGGAGATTTTTCCGCTGTGCCGGATGTACATAATGTTTCAACTCCCATAATTATCAGGTATTATGCATCAGGTGCAAACGCTACCGGATGGTGGGGTTTATTTTCAGCAAGTACTAATAGTGTTGATGATGGATTATCTGTTTTCGGAAACATAACATATACTGTTAAGTTAGAATCAGGTGCGGGAATACCTAAAGTTGGTTCGCTTACTGAAACAAGTCCCGCAGCAGGTATAGATTTGGGCGATGGTGAACCTATAGTTTCGATTAACCAAGCTCTTGCCGGTTGGTCTTTTTGGGGTTGGGTTGAGGCATCGGAATTACCATCTCTTCCTTCACTTGTAGCACCTACTCCGTTTTATTTAGCGTCTGCCCCTTTTCCTTATTATCCTATAGATACTATAACATTGTATGCCGTGTACTACAATTCAGGGACAACCGTATATACTCACGGTAGTCCACTGCCTTGTGCAAATACCGGTGCTGATGTTACAGGTGTCAGTGTTGCAAACATCAATAATATTAACCTTAAATTATGCGTAGGCGATAGCATATCATTTCACTTTATAGGAATACCGCCGTTTACATTATCTTATAATGCCCCGGGTGGATTACTACCTCCATCGCCTCTTATTGTATATGGAACAGATACTGTCTTAAAATTAAATACAGCAGGTATCTATCATTTCGAGTTAATAGAACTTAATGATAGCAGATTGACTTGCCCTTTCGACCCGTCGGATTATGGCATAACAGGAAATTTAAAAGCAACAATAACAGTATCACCTATACCTGCTGCACCCACAATAACAGTACAGGACGTATGCGCAGGTAAAACAGTAGTATTCCGCACCAACGCCACAGGCGACCGTTACAGATGGAGAGACGAAAATTCAGGTCCTCCAAAAACGGTAACAGCATCAGATTATGATACTATTGTTGCAGGAACAACATTAGGCACATACAACTACAGAGTAAGAGTGCGTGAAAATGCTTGCTGGAGCGACTGGAGTGCGCCCGCAGAAGGAGAAATTTATGCAATACCTGTTCCCGTATTAACAATATCGGCAAGACCTGTATGCGAAGGCGATTCATTAGTATTTTCAACCACAACAAGCGCAGCAGAATACAGATGGTTATCTATACCAATAATGTCA
>JAITOP010000055.1 GCA_031289895.1 Prevotellaceae bacterium | reverse complement strand
ATTTCTCATTTTAAAAAATATTTATTACCTTTGTCGCAAATAAGCTAAGGGGTGCCTAAATATTACGGGCTGAGATTATACCCATTGTACCTGATTCGGATAATGCCGACGTAGGGAAGCAATAGAGAAGTATCCCCTTTTCTGTGTTAATCAAAAAAAATAGAAAAGATGAAGAAAAATGTTATTACATTGTTTGTGTTTTGTGCTGCTTTTACGGCGGCATTATCACAAGAAAACGATTCGGTGCGCATTGTTGAATTAGACGAAATTCACGTAATCGCAACTCGCGCCGAAAGTAAGACTCCCGTTACTCATTCGGTCTTAACAAAAAGTCTTATTAAAAGTTCAAATTACGGACAAGATGTTCCGTTTTTACTTACGCTTATGCCGTCAACGGTTGCTACTTCTGACGCAGGCGCGGGGATAGGCTACACAGGCGTTCGTATCAGAGGTGTTGACCCTACGCGCATAAACGTAACAACCAACGGCGTTCCGCTGAATGATGCCGAAAGTCATTCGTTGTATTGGGTAAATATGCCCGATTTTGTATCGTCAGTAGCTGATATTCAGGTGCAGCGCGGAGTTGGCTCGTCAACAAATGGTGCAGGTGCATTTGGCGCAAGCATAAATATGCGAACAGAGGCGATAGATTATGAACCTTACGGAAACGTTTCGCTGTCGGCGGGTTCGTATAATACGCATCGCGAAATTGTTAAAATGGGAACAGGAATTTTGAAAAATCATTTTGCTCTCAGCGCACGATTATCCAACATAAATTCGGATGGATATATTGACAGAGCATCGTCTCGGTTGCGCTCGTATTTTGCACAGGGAGCATACTATGGAAACCGCGCTGTTGTTAAGTTTATCACTTTCGGAGGAAAAGAAAAAACTTATCACGCATGGGATGGAACAGATGCCGAACAGATGGCTAAAAACCGCCGTTATAATCCTTGCGGCGAAATTCATGATGACAACGGAAATGTAACAGGTTTTTATGAAAATCAAACCGACAATTATCTTCAACATAATTATCAGTTGCTGTACAATCAGATTGTAAATGATAAATGGAATTTTAATGCAACTTTGCACTATACGCGCGGAGACGGATATTATGAAGAATATAAAAACGCCAGAACTCTTGTAGAATACGGATTGCAGCCATTTGTTAACGATGGCGTAACAATAAAAAAATCAAATATTGTTCGGCAGAAACAAATGGATAACGATTTTTTCGGCGGAATTTTTTCATTAAATTATAAAACACAAAAACTTTCGGCATCGCTTGGAGGCGGCATAAACAGATATGTTGGCGACCATTGGGGAAATGTTATTTGGGTAAAAAATTACATAGGAAATCTTGATGCAAATCACGAATATTACAGAAATTATACAGGCAAAACAGATGCAAATATTTTTGCAAAAGCAAATTATGAAATTGCCAAAAATCTTAATGTTTATGCCGATTTGCAGTATCGTCATATAAGTCATAAAATAAACGGCGAAAACGATAGTTGGGATTGGATAAATGGGAAAATGCAGGATTTGACGGTTGATAACACATATAGTTTTTTCAATCCTAAATTTGGACTTCATTATCAAATCAGCAGCACCAGCAATGCTTATGTTTCGTTTGCCGTTGCCAACAAAGAGCCTACGCGAAATAATTTTACAGATGCAAAATTTGATGCAACGCCAAAATCAGAGCAACTTTACGATTATGAATCAGGTTATAATTTTCGCAATAATATTTTTAATTTCGATGCAACATTATATTATATGAATTATAAAAATCAGCTTGTGCTTACGGGCGAAACCAACGATATTGGCGAGCCGCTTACCGATAACGTTGCAAAAAGTTACCGTGCAGGAATTGAATTAGCGGTTGGAATAAAATTTACCGATTGGCTGACATGGAATGTTAATGCCACTTTCAGCAAAAATAAAATAAAAAATTATACCGAATATCTCGACGATTATGACGAAGACTGGAACTCACTTTATACTCAAACTGCAAATTACACAGGAACAACAACAATTGCTTACTCGCCCAGTGTTATTGCGGGTTCGCTGCTATCGGCAAAATTCGGAAATTTCATCGCTGCGTTACATTCTGTTTACGTAAGCAAGCAATATGTTACAAATTCGGAACAAAATGATTTATGTCTGGATGCATATTTTTTGAATAACATTCGCGTCGATTATTCGTTGAAAACCAAGTCGCTCGGAACATTCAATTTGGGAATAGCCGTGAATAATATTTTTGGAAAAAAATACAGCAGCAACGGCTGGGGAAGCAGCGCGTACATTAAAGATGCTGCCGAAAATGTTTTGTATCGCTCAAATTATATGGGATATTATCCTCAGGCAACCTGCAATTTTATGATAAATTTGTCGGCAACATTTTAGAATATGGAACTTAAAACAATACTTCAAATAATAGGCATGGCTTTGGGTTTGCTGTATTTGTATTTTGAATACAAAGCAAATATTTATTTATGGATTATCGGAATGATTATGCCTTTAGTGCATGGTTTTCTTTACTTCAAATCAGGCTTGTATGCCGATATGAGTATGAATATTTACTATATTTTGGCAGGAATTTACGGATGGATTGTTTGGAATAATCGTCAAAAAGATAAAAAAACATATTCAATAAGCAGAACACCTTTGCGAAAATGGCTGCATCTTGCTTTGTTATTTGTGATTATTGATATTTTTATAACATATATTTTAATAAAATTCACCAACAGCAACGTACCTTATGCCGACGCATTTACAACATCGCTAAGCATAATTGCAATGTGGATGCTTTCGCGCAAATATGTAGAACAATGGCTTGTATGGCTTGTGGTAGATATAATTAGCTGTTGTTTGTACATTTACAAAGAGATTCCGATAACAGCATCACTTTATATACTGTATTCATGTTTGGCAATCGCAGGTTATCTGCGGTGGCTGAAAATGATGAAAAACGAGGCTGTTAGGCGGAAGATATCTGATTGAATATCCCACAAAGACACAAAGAACACAAAGATTTTTATAAAATATTTATAATCAATATTATTTTCTTTGCGTCCTTTATGTCCTTTGTGTCCTTTGCAGGATAACAAAAAAAAACAAAAAAAATATAGAATAGCACTTTTGTTCAAAACCATACAGCGTAAAGTATCATAGTAACAAAAGATAAATAAATTATAAAAGAGAGAATGAATCCGTAGGATTCAAATGTTTATAGAAAAAAAATCCACACCACATACGACCCCGAATGGGGTTGAACAACGAGGGATTTGTATATTTCTACCAACATATACTGCACTTGGTCATAAATTGCGTTTTCGTCATTGCGAGCTTGCGAAGCAATCCAGACTAAATAAGCAATTTACTGGATTGCTTCGGGCTACGCCCTCGCAATGACGGAGACCGTGCGAAGTATATAATCCCCTATCGGGATTTTTTTGTCATCTATTATAATTTGTTCATTTTTCATCACTAAATACAACGACTAACGACTAAATACCAACGACTAAATACTGAATACTTGAATACTGAATACTGAATACCGAATACTGAATACTTGAATACCGAATACCGAATACCGTCTTTCGCTACAGCAAAAATAAAAGCAAGCCTCACGGCTTGCTCTTATTTGTAGTAAAAATTTAATAAAAACATCAATAAGTATGCTCGTTTTCTTCCATTTCTTTTTTTGTGATTTTGTGTATGTCGAGCGCACGCCAGGCGTACACTATGTATGCCAATACCAAAGGTATAAGAATTGAAACATACGCCATAGTTTTCAGTGTGAACCTGCTTGAACAGCTGTTTTGAATTGTCAGTGAACTTTGCAGATTGGTGAGCGATGGATAATATGCCGTATCGTTCCAGCCTGCACATAATAATAGTGCCAAAACGGTGAGTACTGTTCCTGTTCCGGCAAACCAAATTCCTTTTTTCCACTCTGCCGATAATATTGTTTTGCCTATTCCAAACAGCACGCCCACAACTCCTGCCAACAGTACTACAAGCACTACCGGCATTTGAATGAAGTTGTTAAAATATTTATACGGTTGCATAAATACTTCTTTGTTGGCATCTACTGCAAATCCTTCCTGAAGTAATAAATGCACAAAAAATGTAAGGAAAAATACCAGAAACAATACGGTTTCGATAATTAATTGCTTGCGCGATTTTTTCTGTATCTCGTCATCGTTAATATTGTTTATAAAATATAGCAATGCCAACACTCGCGACAAGAAAAATACTGCCAATCCCAAAAGAACATTCCACACCACAAAAGCGGCTTCGAGTCCATGCCAAGGCGTTGCCCACGACGAAATAACAGGATTTCCTACTGTCGAAAGCTGCGCTTTGTTAACAATAAATTCTGCACCGTTGAAAAATGTTCCAACAGCAGTTCCTATCAATACAGGGGCTAAAATTCCGTTTAATAAAAGGAAAATTTTATATGTTTTTGTTCCCAAAAGATTTCCTTTTTTAGATTGATATTCGTACGATACGGCTTGAAGCACAAAGCAAAGTAAGATTAAAATCCATACCCAATATGCGCCGCCGAAACTTGTAGAATAAAACAAGGGAAAGGATGCAAAAAACGCACCTCCGAAAGTAACCAATGTGGTAAATGTAAATTCCCATTTACGACCGGTAGAGTTCAACAGCATTTTTTGCTGCATCGGGGTTTTGCCAATGGTGAAAAGCAACGATTGCCCGCCTTGCACAAACAGCAGAAATACTAATAATGCTCCCAGCAGCGATACTAAAAACCACCAATAATTTTGTAAAAATATGTCTATTGTTTCCATAAATGTTTAGTTTTTTTGTTCATTAATTTGAGGACCTTTTTTTATTGCATTTATCATAATTTTTAATTCGGCTATCAGCAGAACAGTAAATAATGCAAGGAAAATAAAAAATGTAATTTGCACCGATGATGTCGCTAATCGTGATATTGCGGCTGATGTTGGCAGCATATCCTGAATTGCCCATGGTTGGCGTCCTACTTCGGCAACTACCCAACCGGCTTGTCCTGCAATAATTGCAAGCAAAATCGAAATTAGGCAAATCCATTGCAGCCAGCGTTTGGTTTCAAATTTATTTTTGTATGAAAAATAAGCTGAAATCGCGAAAAGCAAGAATAAAAATCCGCCAAGTATAATCATTATTCTGAATGCGTAAAACGTAAGCGCTACGGGAGGTATCAAATCTGATGGTTCTTTAATATATCCGTAACCGAAATATTTGATATTATCGTTTAATTGTTTGCGCGATTCGGCAATTCTGGTGTAAACGTCGGCTTTTTTCGCTGCAAACAATTCGGTGGATGTTAATAATATAGTATCTCCGTCAGATGTTATTGCAAAAGATTCGGCGGCGGTTGCTGCATTTTTTATGCTGTCGGCTCTTCGTTCAAACAATGCGCTGTCGGCTTTTGCCAAACTATAATTGGCTAAGGCTGCAACTGCAAGTTTTCCTCTTCGCATTTTTTCTAACGCCGACAATGCTATACTTCCGTCGCTTGTAGTGTAGCCGCCATCAATAATATCTTTGATTCCCGGCACATAAGCGTTAAATTTCCCAAACGACAGGTATGATAAAAATTTTGGTATGGGAACATCTATTTTGAATAAAAACGGGTCTTTGTCGTCGTTATATTCTTTTTTACTTGGATTTAATATTCCAACCCCAACCAAATTCACGCCGTTGTCGCCTTCGTAAAGAGCTTCCATTGCTGCAAGTTTCATCGGTTGTTTTTCGGCTACCTGCATTGCAGAACCGTCTCCTGTCCACATCGACAATAAACATGCAATTAATCCAAATGTAACGCCGACTTTAATACTTGCCAAAGCAAATTTTGTTTCGCGTTTTTTCAAAAGATACCAGCTTGATATTCCGGCAACAACCATACCTCCTATTATCCAACCTGACAATACGGTATGAAAAAATTTGTTGATAGCAACGGGCGAAAGCGCGACAGCCCAAAAACTGTCCATTTCGTTGCGAACGGTATCCGGATTGAAGTGCATTCCTGCCGGATGTTGCATCCAAGCATTTGCAACCAATATCCAAAATGCCGAAATCGTTGCTCCCACAATAGTGAGCCACGTGGACGTAAGGTGAAATCCTTTGCTTACCTTATTCCATCCGAAATACATTACTGCAATAAAAGTGGCTTCCATAAAGAAAGCAACAACACCTTCAATTGCAAGCGGAGCGCCGAAAATATCGCCTACAAACCAACTGTAATTCGACCAGTTAGTTCCAAATTCAAATTCAAGTATCAATCCTGTTGCTACGCCAATAGCAAAGTTGATACCGAAAATTTTCATCCAAAACTTGGCGGTTTTTTTCCAAAACTCATCGCCGGTTTTGTAATAAATAGTTTCCATTATAGCCTGAACAATGCCAAGCCCAAGTGTCAATGGCACAAAAAGCCAATGATAGATAGCCGTCAGAGCAAACTGTGCCCGCGACCAATCAATTAAAGAAATGTCTATTTCTGCAATCATATACATGAAGTTTTAAAGATTATTTGAACGTTGTATAAATTCGTTTAAGATATATTCTTGTTTTTCGGCAGGTTCGTCAAACTTGCCGAGATAATTGGGAAAGAAAAATATTTTTAGGATAACAAACATTATAAATAACTTGACCAAAATTATCAGCCAAAGAGTTTTGCCTATTGTCATATTTTTAAATCCTTCAACGTAGAAAGATATTATGCGTTTCAATACTGAGTTTTTCATAAAACAGGAATATTACATTTTACAAGTGAAATATCGCACAAATGTGCAAACTTTTTTTGATAAAAACAAAGTAATTTTTCAATTCAGCAAAAAAAATCAGCAAAAAGTTATATTTTTGCAAAACGAAATACCTTTGAATTATAAAATAAGCCACTTTCCGCTATTTCCGACTAAATATTAAGTTATTCCATTTAACACAAATCTTGTTTTTTTCGGATATTTTTTTAAAATTGTTGATTTGATTTGTTGTTGTTGATTTGTTGATTTGATTTGTTGTTGATTTGTTGATTTGTTGATTTGATTTGTTGTTGATTTGATTTGTTGTTGATTTGTTGATTTGATTTGTTGTTGATTTGTTGATTTGATTTGTTATTGATTTGTTGTTGATTTGTTGATTTGATTTGTTGTTGATTTGATATCACTAGTGATGCACTAACTTTTAACATTTGCCTATAATTAATTGATATATAATATATTAAAAGCATTATTTGATTTTTGGACTTGATTTAAATAATCTATATTTTAATAAGTATTTGCTGAAATTTTAAATTTCTAAATTTTGCAATTAACAAATATTCAACACGTAGGAAAACAAAAAGTTTTTTACTAACGATTGTTAATTATTAACGCATCAGCAGTAAGTCGAAGTTAAGAAGTTAGAGAAGTTAATTTGCTTGGCAAGTTGTCAAATCAACAAAAAACAAATCAACAAAAAACAAATCAACAAAAAATCAAATCAACAAAAAACAAATCAACAAAAAACAAATCAACAACAAATCAAATCAACAAAAAACAAATCAACAAAAAACAATAAAAAAGATTATTTTTTAACCACCCAAATGCTAACTTCGTAGAGCAAAACCAATGGGATAGCAACCATAAACATCGACATAGCATCGCTTGGTGTTATTATTGCCGCAAAAACAAAAGACCCAGCAAAGGCTTGCTTGCGATATTTACGCAAAAACGGACGACGAATTACTCCAAGCTTTGAAAGAATCAATGCAACCATCGGAATTTCAAATATTGCACCCATTGTCAAAATAAGAGATGTAAAAGAGCTAATATACGAGTCTAACACAATGTGGGTTTCAGTCCTTTCTGTTAATTGATAAGCACTGAGAAATCTAAACATCAGCGGAAAAATAACAAAATATCCAAGCATTATACCCATAAAAAAAAGAATACCACCAAAACCAAAAGCAATACGTATATATTGTTTTTCTTTTTCGTACAAAGCGGGACAAACAAATTTCCAAATTTCATATAAAAAATATGGGAAAGCCAATATCAATCCCAACCAGAAAGATACACTCATGTGAGTAAAAAACTGGGCAGAAAGATTAATACTCATAATATCTATACTGAAAGGTTCGGGGCAAAATGCAGGCATATTTAAAATTTCACCCAAACTGCAAAGCCAACGATATAAACAAAAATCGGAACTCGCTGGCGAAAATATCACTGTGCCGAAAACAAAATCTTTTGAACAAAAAACAACAATCATCAGCAAAGCAACCACAATGGCTACTCTGAAAAGCATACGCCTCAACACATCGAGATGGTCCCAAAAGGACATTTCGTGATTTGAATCGACATCGCTCATGGCTTGATAATTAACCGTTTTTTACTGATTTTTATCTTATTATCCACAAATTTATTTGCTTTCGGTATCTTTATCAATTTCGTCGATATTCGATTTTATTTCTTTTTCAACATCTTTCATGCCGTCTTTAAAACTTCTAACGCCTTTACCAAGTCCGCGCATAAGTTCAGGGATTTTTTTACCCCCAAAAAGAAAAATAATAATAACAGCAATCCAAATAAGCTCTGTTGTTCCAATAAATAATATTGTTTTCATTTTTTTACATTTAATAATTTACAAAGATAATATTTTTTTGATAGATGTTTAAAATAATATAGATTTCTGCATGTTCAACGTATATTAAAATGATTTTCAAAAATGATTTCGTTGATAATTAGGATAATATGTTTTTTTGTTTTTTGTAAAAATGATGACATATCAGAATTTGAATATCTTTAAATATCTACATATTAATTATTTAAAATTTTAATGCGTTGAGCGATATAAAAAAATGCCGCCATTTTTTGTTTTTCGTTATTATTGTTTATCTTTGTGTTATTAATATAATTACTAACGGCATACAGCAAAGTCCATGCGGGACTTAAATTGACATTAATATCAAATTTAAAACATGAATAAATTATATTATCTTCTGTTTATTTTATTTTTCTTTTCGTGTAAAGAAAAATTTACGCCTGCTCCCGAACCTCCGGTAGCCTTGCCTGAACGCACAATACTTGTATATCTTTGCGGCGACAATAATCTTTCGTCGGAAATAGATATAAAAATTGACGCTCTGCACGAAGGAATGAAAAATATTGGCAAAACAGATAATCACCTGATTGTTTATGCCGATTACAACGATAAAATGCCTAAATTGGTGGAAATTAAAGCAGACGGAATAACTTTGATTGAACAATATGCGGAATTAAATTCGGCATCGGCGGTTAATTTTGCAAATATTTTACAAAAAGTTTTCAGCAAGTTTAGCGCAAAAAGTTACGGGCTTATTTGTTTTTCGCACGCAAGCGGCTGGTTGCCAAAAGGTGCGTTGAATAATCCATCGGGCTATAACGCAGCAAGTTATAATTCTGATAATTCGCTGCCTGTAACTCAAAGTATTTTTGAAGATAACGGACAAGAAATGTCTATCGCCGAATTTGCAGATGCCATACAAACGGAGGATGGCAAATTGAAGTTTATAATATTTGAAACCTGCTACATGGCAGGCGTAGAAGTGGTTTACGAATTACGAAATAAAACAGAATACATAATATCTTCGGCGGCAGAAATGCTATCGAACGGATTAGCAGATATTTATCCCGACAATCTTTCCGACCTTTTTGCTCCCGAACCGCGCTTGAAAACATTTGCCAAAGCGTATTTCGATTATCGTAATAATATGTCGGGAACATCGCGCTCGGCAACTATTTCGCTTATAAACACAGCAAAAATGGATGATTTGGCAGCTGTTGTAAAAACAATTTACAATAACAATGCTGCGTTTGATATTGGAAATATTCAGCATTTCAACCGCAATCAACATCATCTCTTTTTCGACCTTTCTGATTTTATTGAAATCATATCAACCAATCAGCAAAAAGCAGATTACGAACAAATAATTTTTCAAATAGTAGAATATCAGGATGCAACGCCACAATTTATGCGGAATTACGAATATTCATTCACTATTAACAAACATTGCGGGCTTACAACTTATATAAAACAAGCCTTGTTTCCGAATTTAAATGCCGAATACGATAATCTCAACTGGGGGTGGTATTTAGTCGTTGGTATTTAGTATCTGGTCGTTAGTATTTGGTCGTTGGTATTTGGTCGTTGGTATTTAGTCGTTGGTATTTAGTCGTTAGTATTTGGTCGTTGGTATTTGGTCGTTGGTATTTGGTCGTTGGTATTTGGTCGTTGGTATTTGGTCGTTGGTCGGAAGTTAAATCAATTACAAATTACGAAAATTACGAATTACGAAGTTTGTTGATATTAAACAACTTTATAAACTTTCTAACTTTAAAAACTTTCTAACTTTAAAAACTCCCTGTGTTTCCGTAAATTGTGTTAGGCTTGGTTAAACAACACAAAAGGCAAATACGTGTAATCAATAATAAATTACCTTTGCCGCACACAGTCTGAAATATGAAAAAAAATGTTGTAATATTTATATTTATTGTAATATCAGGAAAAATTGCGGCGCAAACGGAAATTCTACAATTACCCTTGCCCGACACAAGTAAATTTATGTTTGACGTTAAACCGCCATCGCCTGTAAACATTAATTTTAATATACACAAAAATCCTTTTCCCACAACGCTTACAATACAACACGAAGACCTTTATTTATCAAAATCCGACACGGCAAAACAGGAACTTTTGAACGAAAAAAATATCAATCCAAATCTTTTATTTGTGCGTAGTGTTTATTTTACGGGTGAATCGCCGCTTTTTTCAGGCAAAACGTTAACCATAGGCGAAAAAATTGCAGAACATTATTCCGGCATAGGCGAAAAAATTTCTACTGACATCGCAAAAGAATTTAAAGAAAAATATTTGCCTTTATGCCCGCGTCCCGGCAAAGGCTTAGTAATTTTTTCCACAAAAGAAGAACGCATGAAACGAAGAGCCGAAAAACGCAAAACTTATGTGTATTAAGTAACAAAAAATAAATAACTTATAAAAGATGGACTGAATCCATTAGGATTCAAATATTGGTAGAAAAGAATGTCCACACCACCTACTACCTCGTACGGTGGGGTGGCATAAATGAATTATATTATTAAAAAAAAATTCCGATTTTGCAGTTTTTTTACTTTCAGACACAACTGCTTATTTATCTCTAATGTTAATTTCTGCCTCATTTTTACGGC
>JAITOP010000365.1 GCA_031289895.1 Prevotellaceae bacterium | reverse complement strand
TTAATTATCAAAATTTTAACAGCATTTTTTTGCAACAAAATAACACTGCTTCCGAGATTATTTTTGGCAATACATATTTTACTTGTTTACAGTAAGTTAATTTTTAGAAGTGCCCATTACTTGGTTTCTTTCTGTTATTTTTTTTGTAATGTAAAAATGGCACAACCGCATTTACACCCGCAGTCGTTATTTATGGTTTCTTCTGTAATATCAACGTTTTCGTGCAGCATAAAATCATCGTCAATATATGAAAATTTGATGATTTTAAACTTTTCCATTACCCAATCAAGCAAATACCTCAAACTGAAAACTCGTTGTGCATTAAATTCTACCCTGTTTTTGCCTAAAGGAACTGAAAAATAAAAAATTCCATTGGTTTTCAATATCTTTGCTATATTTTCTATCCCTTTCAAATGCCCGTTAGGGTCTATCGGGTCGCCGTATCTGCCCAAACCAAAATGTTCTATGGAATGAAGACAAGATATTGAATCACAATAATTTATATACAAGTTGTTCAAGTCCATCAAATTCGCCTGCCTGAATCCCATATTTTTGTCACACACTTTCAAAGGGCGAATGTCGAAAATTTCTATTTCCCTAAAAACTGCCACGTGAGCCACAAAGCCGTCGATTCTTGACGCAATGTCAATGTGTTTCTGTGGATTTGCCTTGTAAATTTCCCGAGCAACATAAATATCCTGTAAAAAATAAGCCCCGCTTGTGCTGCCGCTTTGTGCAAACTTGTCACCTACGCAGGGATATTTATTGGAAAGGGAAAAATCTCCCTTATTAATGTTTTTTGATAATTCACTAAACACTTTGTAATCGTCTCTAAACCATTTCGTATTCTGCTTTTTGATTTTCCTGAGGTATTTAAACATTTTCATTATTATATAAACATTAAAAAGGTAATTTTATTGAATACAATATTTTTGTAAAAAAACGAAATTGTAAAAATGGGAAAATTTGAAGAATATATTTTTTTGCTGCTAATGAATACATTCCTCCCCATTTTTGCCAGAATTTCAAATGTCCATCTAAAGCAATCTTATTATGAATTGTATCAATTCTTGTCTTAAAATACTTCGGATATTTAATGCCTGACTTATCAAGTTCAAACAAATAATTTTTTCGTTCTACTTTTACAGTAGAGACTCCACCGATATGATTTACTTTTGATTTAAAAACTACCGCGTGTTTGATGTTATATTTTCTTAAAGTGAAGCAATAATCCAAATTTGCACAGTAAAAATCGAACGTACTGTCTAACAACGGGTTAATAATACCCATTAATTCTTTTTTCACGACAATGCAATGTCCAATAATATGATAATCAAATATATATCCTAATTCAAAAGACACTTCGTTTGTATTTATGCTTCTCATAGCAAGCATCTGGTGATACGGACAGCAAGATAAAACAGATTTGTTTTGATTAAAAATTTTATACATTTCCGAAAACCAACCCTTTTCAAATATCAAATCATTGTTGCAAAAGGCAATAAAATCGCCGACAGCATATTTATAGCCAATCATCATATACCGATTGTAACCAAAAGGTTCCTCCGGTTTTATGACTTTTGTTTTCGGATAAACATAATCGGCAGTTTTGCAGGATTCCACCAAAATAATGTTAAACTTGAACCTCTGTTCGTTTTCAGATACCAGCAACGAATTGATAGCATTACTGTTCATCTCAAATATTTCCTGTGTATTTGTTTTCGATAATATAATTACATCTACAACAGTTATTGTATTGTCCATCATATCTATTTTAATGTTTTTTATTCCGGCTTTTCCAAGTTATTTTTTATTTTGCAGTTTAAAAATTATTTTTTGCCGCTCAATTTCGTCTGACAATTCTTTTTCCGTTGGCAAATAAGGCAAATATTTTGAGGCAAAAAGTTGTTTGTTTTC
The DNA here is from genome assembly GCA_031289895.1 of Prevotellaceae bacterium. Classification (GTDB taxonomy): domain Bacteria; phylum Bacteroidota; class Bacteroidia; order Bacteroidales; family UBA932; genus JAIRKV01. Next base: position 2,088 of record JAITOP010000365.1, on the reverse strand, counting down.
GTTGAGAACGGAATAGCGAGCCATTGCAGTATCTGTTTCGGTACAAAGCAAAATGCCAATCGTTGGGTTATCGTCTTTGCCACGTTTTAAATCGTCATACATTCTGACATACATATCCAACTGACCGATATCCTGATGCGTAATTTTGTGCGTTTTCAGTTCCACAATCACAAAACATTTTAAAATATAGTTATAGAACAGCAAATCAATATAAAAATCGCTCGTGTCGGTACGAATAAGTTGTTGTCTGTCCACAAAAGCAAAACCTTTGCCCAATTCGAGCAAAAATTTTTGCATCTCATCAACAATCGCCTGTTCCAACACATCTTCCGTATAACCCGCATTGGCAGGCAATCCAAGAAATTCCGCAACAGTCGGATTTTTTATAAATTCAAGTTTGTCATTCTGAAAATCAGCTGTCTTCTTTTGCATTTCCTGCACCACAGGTTCTTTGATTTGCGAAGACAAAAGCCGATGATAATAAAGTGTAGAAATATTTCTGTCTAAAGTTCGCACCGACCAATGATTTTCTGATGCCTCTTTCAAATAATATGTCTGTGCATTTTTGTCCGAAACCCGCATTGCCAGTCGAATATGCGACCAACTCAATTTGGCACACATTGTGTGCCAAATATTTTCTGTCGGAAAAGTAAGATAAAATTGCCTGAAATCGCGCAAGTTACGTTCACCAAAACCTTTGCCAAATTCCTTTGTAAGTTCTTCGGACAATGTTTTAAGAATTTCTTGTCCGTATTCGGCACGTTCTTTGCCCTGCTGTTCCTCTTTCACAATGCGTTTACCGATAAACCAATACGCCTCGACCATAGCAAAATTGACCGCCGTATATGACTTTTGCCGTGCGGTTTCCAAAATCTGCTTGATTTCAGTGATGTAGTTATCTAAAATACTGCTTACTATTTTTGTTAATTTCTGTTTTGACATAAATTTTTCCTTAATTTTTCTTCCAATTTTTCAAAATAATTCCAAATTATATCAGGCGCATTGTCGGAAAAACGCGACTGACGTGCGAAATCCAAATAATCTTTCTCGCTGATGTTCAGTTGATTGATTTGTTTTATTGCATCTTCGTTTTTTTCGTTTTTACCGATTTTCACAAACAGGATTGCGTTTTGGTTCAGCACATCGGGTTCGGGGCAAAACCCCGAACCCCAATATATTGGGGTACAACCCGAAAAAATCGCCTCAAAAAGTTTCTCGGTGCAATAACCTTCGGCATCGGAATTTTCGGGACAAAGATTGAACCGGTAATTGCGCAAATAGGCGAGTTTATCGTCTCCAAATTTGGTTTTCAAATCATCGTTGTTGTGAAACAACCGTCCATCACAATCTATCCGTCCAACAGTCGAAAGTTCATCAAAAATTTCCTGTCTGCCGATGTCGTCGTGTGAAGAGAGAAAGGCACAAAATTTCCTGTCTGTGTATGACGAATTATGGGGGTTGTTAATTCTGTCGCAAATTTGCTTAATATCCCTGTATGTATCTGTCGGCTTGAAAATCCACATCAACCAAAGCGGAAAACGAATGTAATTTTCGCGTTCCGTATAATCAAATCCGACAACCAAATCAACCCATTTTTCATTCAGCAACAAATCGTCATAGTGCTGCCAATTAGAGCGATGCAGATTTTCGCGAGGCACAAAAATTTTGTAGTCGCTTCTATTAAATTTCATCATTATGCGTAAGCCGAATACCGAAAAAATCGCCATTTTTTTATTTTTCGGCAAAAGATTTCGCGCCTTAATAAACTGTGCCAGCCACAAATCCTGCGGTGCAGGCGGATTTACCCAATTATACATACGCACATTTTCAGACACTTGAAAGTATCTGAAATAGTGTAAAATCATTTTTACCTTGCGAGTCAAAGGTCGCAATATTTTTTTTAATGTCATTATTTTTTATTTTTTGCCACTGATACACTAATTTTTTATTTGTGCATTCGTGGCTAAATTTTTGGGGACTTCTAATAATTCATTTTCATACAGAGCCGAAGTCCGAATAAAAACTCCACCGAAAAATCAATGCAAAGTTAAATCAATAAAATGAGAAAAACAATATTTTTTTTCACTT
>JAITOP010000348.1 GCA_031289895.1 Prevotellaceae bacterium | reverse complement strand
TACAAAACTTGCTGAATACAAGCAAATAGCCGAAAATATTAAAAGTTTTTTCATACGTAATTTTATTTTAAATTTTGTTTTAAATTTTATTTGTACTATATTTACATTATGTTTAGTTTGTCTGCAAATTTAACTTATCATTCAATATCTTGCAAATTTAACAATATCTTTTTTAAAGGTTAAAAAACGTTTAATACATTGATTTTATTTAATTTAAAATTTAACATAATGTAAATTATAGGACAAAATTTTTTGTACGGACTGTTAAAAAATAGGGTATATGGTAAAAATGAGGTTGCAAATTTATAAATAAGTTTGGAAAGTTGGAAAGTTTGTAAAGTTATAAAGTTTATAAAGTTATCAAGTTTTTAAAGTTTATCAAGTTATTAAAGTTATAAAGTTTTAGAGCAAGCCGTTAGGTTTGCATCGCTTGGTAGAAAAATAAACCACCCTTCGTAGCAAGCCGTAGGTTTGCAACCTCTGATTTTGTTGGTGGCTGTCTTGACTGACTGCCAAATTGGTGTTATATTTATCATTTTATCTAACGATAATCCTTAACGGGATTTTTTTGTTATCTGTTATAAATGTTTATTTTTCATTACTAAAAATTATTCTGCAAAAACAACTGTACTTTCTGTGTGCGTGGGACTTAGGCTTGTTACAGCAAAGCGGTATTTTTGCAAATCTTTAACCATATCGCGCAAAATAATTTCTGTTAATCCTGTAACTTCAATTATTGATGTCGGATTGTCAATATCAATCGGTTTATCTTTTTCAAATTTGTAAATCACAAATCGCTTGGCATTTTTGCCTCTTTCCCATTTCAAAAGAATATTTTTTCCGTCTGTTATTTGCATCGATACATTCAGCGGATTTTCAGGTTCGATACGTGCAATTCTGTTGTTTTCGGGCGAGATGCTTAATGTTTTATATTCGTTGGTACGTAAGCGTTCTTCTAAATCCACAGCGGGGTTTTTGAATATCGCCTTCGCGCTGAAAAACACTTCGCCTTTCAAATTTGGATATTTTCTATTCAGATTTATTTGCCTGATAATTTCTTCGGATGTGTGCCATGCCGTTTGTTTTGCCTGTTTCGACACTTTATACGGCGCAAGTCCTGCATAAACAATAGTTCCATAATCATTTTTCGCCCACCAGTCAATCCATACGGCATAATCGGCAGCAGAAAATCCAATATTAAAATAAAGTTGCGGCAACACATAATCTATCCAACCTTCTTTTTGCCAGAGTGATACATCGGCGTATAAGCTATTGTAATTATGAGTCGATACTCCCGACGGAGATATTCCAAACTCAACCCAAGGCTTTATAGATTTTATGGTTTTACTTATTTCCTGAACAAGCAGATTTACATTGTTTCGTCGCCAATCTTCCCTGTTGGTAAATCCGCGCGGGTATTTTGCAAATGTGCGCGAGTCGGGAAATTCCTGTTCTTTTACTACCCAAGGATAAAAAGCATCGTCAACATGAAGTGCATCAATATCATAATTGCTTACAATATCTTTAACTACACGGCAAGTAAATTCTCGGACTTCATCTAATCCCGGATTAAAAAATTTTTCTTTTCGGTAAGATATAGTCCATTCGGGATGCCGGTGAATAATATGATTTTTTGCAAAAGTTTTATTAAGTATGGTATCGCCCGTTATTCTGAAAGGATTTATCCAAGCGTGAATATACAATCCGCGTTTATGACATTCGTCGATAGCAAATTGAAGCGGGTCGTAGCCTACGTCAGCGCCTTGTTTTCCGGTAAGCCAACGGCTCGACGGTTCTAATTGCGAATTATAAAAAGCATCGGCTGCTGGTCGTATTTGCAATATTATAGTGTTCATATTATGCGATTTAACCTTATCTAAAAGGAAAATCATTTCTTCTTTTTGTTTTTCAACAGAAAGTCCGGGTTTTGTAGGAAAGTCGATATTTGCAACCGTTGCAATCCACACGCCGCGCAAGGCTCGTTTATTATTATATTGCGAATAAACCGGCAATGCTAAAATTAATAGTGTAAGGCAGATAATTATTTTTTTCATGTCTAATTGTTGATTTTTTTCATTGGTGATTTGTTGATTTGTTTCAGTGTTGATTTGATTATTTGTTGATTTGATTATTTGTTTAATTGATTATTTGTTTCATTGTTGATTTGATTATTTGTTTCATTGTTGATTTGATTATTTGTTGATTTGATTATTAAATTAACTGAATTTGTCCGTAGGACATTCATATCAATAAAACTCCCCAAATGCGTACCGTACAAATCGCGCGGAAGCACCGACGGTTTTTCAATGCGATGACAGTACTCCGCGCGAAAGACGCTGAAGATGCTGATTTTTATTGATATGAATGCCCTACGAGCAATTTTGTATCGACTTATGATAAGATATTTAAAGTATTTTATTTTCATTATTTTATTTTAAAATTATTTTAATTTGATATAATATCAGCACAATTATTTTGCTCCTTTAATTGCATTTTCTTTTCGTGTTAAAAGTTGTAAATTTTTAAGTGTGCTAAGCCCTCCATTGTGTCTTGATTTTATGTGGTCTATTTGAAAATCTAATTTATTTTTGCTTTTAAATCCGCTTTTTGCACTGTAATAATAACCGTCGTTAGTTGTGTATTTTTTGAAAACCTCATTTCTCAGCCATTTTTCATACGATGGATTAATTTGTTTTATTTCATCAAGACTCAATTTTTCCAATGCAATCAATTCTTTTTCATCTTGAGGAACAATAGATTTACGTTTATATTCATCCGGATATAATTGCCTGCGTTTAGCTCTGTCTATTTCTTCAATAAAATTTTTCTTGTCGAAATTGAAAAATGTTTGCCATGCAAATTCATCATCATCCCACATTGTATTTATTAATTTTGCCTGTGCCATATCGCTTAATTCTTCATCAATAATTTCTTTTGCTATTTTATCAATATCGTACTTATCTCTTTCTTTTAGTTCGATAAATGGCGGTAGTTGGTCTTTAATGGCATAGTATTGTAAAACGTTTTTTATGTCATTCAAATCGTATGCAGGATATTTTAAACAACCACTAAAATATTCGTCATCTACAATAGATGAATAATGGTTTAATTCTTTTTCATTTAAAAATTCTTTTTTATCTAATTTATATTTTGAAAACAATGTAGGTAAATCATTAACAAAATCGGTATATGATTGAATAATATTATCATAAACTAATATTTCACAAATTTTTTCTTCAGGTTCATTATCAATTTCTTTCAAAAATTTGAATTGATAAATTCCTATCGGAAAACGCTCAATAAAATTAAGTTTTTCAAGTTCTGTTTTTATTTCCGGCTCAATAATTTTACTGTTTAGAATAGCAAACTCTTCTAATTTATTGATAGCAACAATGCGTAAGATGTGCCGTTGTGTATCTCTGTCTGTATCGTTGAAATCTACATTTTCATTTATAAACAGTTTTTCAGGATTAACCCACGAAACTTTATTATGCCATTCATCAATAAAACTAACAATATATGCTTCTTTTGTCCCTCCTGCTTTTAATCCTCTAAGTCCTCGTCCTATCATCTGTGTCATTAAAATATTAGAGATTGTAGGACGTGCAATAAAAACAGATTGAACATTTGGTACATCCATACCCTCTGTTAAAATATTTACATTTATTAAAACATCTGTTTCACCTTTGCGAAATTTTTCAATTTTAGTTTTGTTTTCTTTATCAGAAATAGTTATACCTGTTACTTTGTCTTTAATATTTGAAATAACATAATCGGATTTTATTCCTTTTTCTTTAAACAACTTATTTAATGCTAAAGCATTAGCTACATTAATAGCAAATACAATAGTTTGTTTATATTTTTTCTTTTGTGAAATATAACGGTTTACTATTATTGAATTTCTTTCTTTATTATCTGCAATTGTTTTCGATATATTTTCACCTAAAATAGTATTGAAATCGCCAAATTTTGAATTAAGTTCTTTGATTTGCTTTTCTGTAAGTTCATATTGATTAATTATATCCATCTTTGTTTCAACATATTCAAAATGAGGCTCTGAAAGTATGCCAAACCTGATTAATGTTTTTAAATCAATTTTGTAAATAATATCGTCCGGAAAAACTTTTTTAAGTAATCCTTTTTCATCTTCTGCCGTTCTGAAAGGAGTTGCGGTTAATCCTAACATCTTAAATACAGACACATTATTTTTTAAATTTAAGATTAATTTTCGATATGTTTTTGCTGTGGCATGATGTGCTTCGTCAATCACTAAAAAAACTTCATCCGTATTGTTTTTTATCCAATTTTTTAATAAGTGATTAAAACCGGCGCTTAAACTATCTTTGCTTGAAATTATAATATCATCGGTTTTTTGTATATTAATCGGTTTGTCGTGAATGCCCGATAAAATACGATAATTAAAACTCTTTATATTTGTAAAAATATCTTTATATGCCAACTGTTCGGCAAAAGTTTTTTGAGCTTGTTCCAATAATTCGTGCCGATGTGCAATCCATAATACTTTTTTATTTTTGTCAAGAATATTTTTTGATATCCAATGTGCCGCCGTTAATGTTTTTCCACCTCCTGTGGGCAAAACCAAAAGCCCTGCAAATATTTTCTTATTTGATTTAATAATTTCTTTTTGAAGATTGTAAAATGCTTTTTCCTGATGTTCATACAAAACAATCCCGCTTTCTTCGTCTGTTATGGATATAGTTCCTGCGTATGGATTTTTAGTTTTAATACTTAAAGCAGTATTTTCGGTCTTATGTTCAATTCTAAATGTTATTTTTTCTCCTTTAGGAAACAAAGATAATTTTTTAATATGCTCTTTTCCAAGCCATAGAGTTATTTTGTTTTTTCTGAATTGATTATCAAACTTTGACAAAATATCAAAATTACGTCTATGAAGCATCCCTATTCTATCAAAAAAAGATTCATATTTTTTATATGTAAAACTATTTTTATTTTTTTCGATACTATTCAAAATTTCAGCAACAATTTCTTTTATTTCCTTTGATTCCATTATTATTGTAATTTATCAAAACCTATTAAACAAAAGCATATTTGCTCAAATAATTTTGAACAAATACGCTTTTTAGACAGATAAAACTCAGTTTTATTTCTTCGGTGCATTTTTCAAAGTAGCAACCAAAAACTTCCAAAATTTATCAACCGTTGCGATATTCACTTTTTCATCGGGTGAGTGTGGGTGGCGAATTGTTGGTCCAAATGAAATCATATCCCATTTAGGATAAATTCCGCCGAAAATTCCACATTCCAAACCTGCGTGTATTGCTTTTATTTCGGGCGTTTTTTTGTAAAGTTGTTTGTATGTTTCCTGCATCACAACAAGTATTGGCGATTTTACATTTGGTTTCCATCCGCTGTATCCGCCGTTAAATTCTACTTTTGCGCCTGCCATACGAAATACCGATTCCATTGTGTCGGCAAGATGTTCTTTTGCAGTATCTACCGAACTGCGCAACAGGCATTTTATTTGAACTTTTCCGTCTTCCGATTTTATTATTGCAAGATTTGTTGATGTTTCAACTAATCCGGGCATAGTATCGCTCATGCGTATAACTCCGTTGGGGCAGGCGAAAATGGAATCTGTCAATGCTGTTTGTGTTTTTTTATCAAAAATTTCTTTTGTATTTTCGGCTTTTTCTATTAATATTTTCCAATCGTCTTCAACTGCCGAATATTCTGCTTTAAGTATTTCCTGAAAATCGGCTACAATTTTTTTCAGTTCCGCCTCTTTATTTTTATCAATTGCTATTACTGCTATGGCTTCGCGTGGTATTGCGTTGCGCATATTTCCTCCGTCGATAGATGCTAATCGCGCATCAATTTTGTTTGCAAGAACTTTTAAAAGACGGAAAATCACTTGATTTGCATTTGCACGACCAAGAATTATATCTATTCCCGAATGTCCGCCTTTAAGTCCTGTAACATTCAGTTTTACAGGGATAAAACCTTTCGGCAGTTCTTCTTTTTTGTATTTAAATGTAAACGTTCCGTCCAAACCGCCGGCGCAACCTACATACAATTCGCCTTCGTCTTCCGAGTCAAGATTTATTAATATTTCGCCTTTTAATGCTTTGGGGCTGAGGTTATTTGCGCCTGTCATTCCCGTTTCTTCATCGATGGTAATCAAAACTTCGAGAGGTCCGTGTTCAATAGTTTTCGATTCAAGCACAGCCATCGCCGCCGCAACGCCTATTCCATTATCTGCGCCGAGTGTAGTTCCGTTTGCTGTAACCCATTCACCGTCAACGTATGCCTCGATAGGGTCTTTTTCGAAATCATGTTTTTTATCATTATTTTTTTGCGGCACCATATCAACGTGCGCTTGAAGAATAATGCCTTTGCATTTTTCCAATCCTGCTGTTGCAGGCTTTGATATTATTACATTTCCGATTTCATCCATCACCGATTTTAATCCTAAATTTTTACCAAATTGAAGTAAATATTCGGCTGCTTTTTTTTCTTTTTTCGATGGACGCGGAATTTGCGTTAAAGCATAAAAATTTTTCCACACTTCACTTGGTTGAAGTGTTTCGATTGTTGTTTGTTTTTTTGTTGTCATAATTATTTTTGATTTTAAAATTTAATGTTATTTCATTTGTAAATCGGCAGGTATTGTCAATGTATTTCCAAACTGATATATCGGGAAACGGTCTTGTATCAATACATTTGTGCCATCAAGTAAATTTATTTTTGCA
>JAITOP010000304.1 GCA_031289895.1 Prevotellaceae bacterium | reverse complement strand
ACAAGAACCAACAAAATATAGTTTTCCAGTAGAAAAAGATAAAGATTCTGTATTAAGTTTAGGAATGTTTAATTTATCTCAAATAACTATAGTTATTTGAAATTCACATTTCAGATTGAAAAAATAAAAAAAATACAAATAGATGAAAATAATAAATATGGAGATTTTAATACAGTTTTTTTCAACAAGGATGTCTTACCTGAAGAATTTAATATGACAAAAAAATATGTGGCAGGCGTTGATATACATACCCGTAAAATTTTTATATATAACAAGCAAACTAATGATATTGTTGATTTTGGCTATTTTATGGAATCTGATATAGAATATGATATATACAGACTAATGTCTTTACATTCTTGTCAATTAATATTAAATGATGAAAAACAAACACTTTGCGCAGCAATGCGTTGTTTGAACTCTGTTAGTTTCTTTAATCTAAAATTGGAATTACAAAAAACTATAGTTATTGGAGATAAATTGAACTTTCCGAAACCTCATCCTGTGGCAGTAAGTTTTCCTGATGAAAAAATATATTTTGTAGGTTCATGTGCAACACCTGATTATGTTTATTGTTTGTATTATGGAATTAAATATGAAGACTATGTTCCTGATGTTAAAATTTTTGTCTTTAATTGGGAAGGTGAACATATAACAACAATACAAACAAACGGAAATATATTTAGAATTACAGCAGATAAAGAAAATAAATATCTTTTAGGCTTATTATCACGCAATAATTGGACTACAACCGATATAGTAAAAATACCGCTTGAAGGAGTGTTAAAAAAATAAATTAGCAATGAGAATATTAGCGTTAATAATCATATTGTGTGTAATTTCATGCACTCAAAAACATACCAAACAAGATACCACCGATTTGGTAAAACAGTGGAACGACAAACAAATTGTGTTTCCACAAAACATGGTTTTTACACGCTACGCAAACGATACCGTTGATTATACAATTCCCGAAAGCGAGTATAAAATTCTTGTATATATAGATTCTTTTGGTTGTGCCGGCTGTACCTTACAAGGCGCAATGTGGCGTGATTTTATTTATTACATCGATTCGGCAACCAACAAAAATGTTCCTTTTTTGTTTTTCTTTAATCCGCGAAACCGCAATGAATTAACAGAAATACTGCAATATGCCGAGTTGGATATTCCCGTGTGTGTAGATATAAATGATGAACTTAATAAACTCAACAAATTTCCGGATGATATTAAATTTAGAACATTCTTGCTGAACAAACACAATCAGGTTTTAATAGTTGGCAATCCCATATATAGTGAAACGATTGAAAGGCTTTATATTAAACAAATTACAGGAAAAGAAAGTCCGCCAATTTCGCCGATAAAAACAGAAGCATTAACAAATCAAACAGAAATAAATCTTGGCGAATTAAAAATAAACGAGACAAAAGAAACAGTATTTCAGATAAATAACACAGGCAAACGCTCGTTAATTATTTACACGGCAAAAACATCTTGCAATTACATTACAGCCGAATTTGACAAACTTCCGATAAAACCAAATGATTTTACAGTTTTACGAGTGAAAGTAAAACCAATAAGTATTGGTCATTTTGCAGAAAAAATAATGGTAAATTGTAATACAAAAGAGCCTGTTGTATTGCAAATAAAAGGTGAAGTAAAATAATAATATCCATAAAATATTGTGAAGAATTATAATTTAAGTGAGGTGCGAATTTATAAAGGCTGATAAAGTTAAAAATAATAAGCGCATGGTTAAAACAAAAAATATCAAGCGCAGGCAGTCTGCTGTGAAATAATAAATGAAACAAATAAAATAACCACTAAGTAACAAAAAACAAATAAATTATAAAAGATTGTTTTTGTCAATAAGAGCAAGCCGTTAGGTTTGCATCGCTTGGTAGAAAATGAACCACCTTTCATATCGCAAGCCGTAGGTTTGCTACCTCTGCTTTTGTTGGTGGCAGTCTTAACGGACTGCCGAGTTGGTGCGGTATTTCTCATTCTACCGAGCGATAATCCCTACGGTATTTTTTTCATCTTTTATAAATATTTATTTTTCATTACCAAACAATGAAAAAACAAACTTACAACTTACGACTTACAACTTACGACTTACAACTTACGACTTACAACTTATGACTTACACAACTTACGACTATGTATTTTAAATAAAAAAAACAGCAATAATCAATATTTTTTGTAATTTTGTGTCTAATTCACATTTAAACCTTATGAATAAAGAGCCCAAAATCAAAGTCGGAATATTAAACGAAACCAAAGTGGAATTTCGTTTGTACGGCAATTATAAAACTTCGCAAGGCGATATTTTAACCGGTTTATATACCGCCGAAATCACGAATGAAAATATTTCTTTAATCGGAGATGACGGCAAAAAATCGTTGCTCGCAAATTTTGAAACGTTAGAACCTGCCGACGAAAAAACATCGTTTTTTGAATTAATTGACGTTACTATAGGCGTTGATTTTCATTGGCAACGCAAAGAAAATCAGAAATTCAAAGGCGCGTTGCAATTTATTATCGAAAACGAAAAAATTACGGCGGTTAATGTAATCAATATCGAAGATTATTTAACCTGCGTGATTTCTGCCGAAATGAGCGCAACAAGTTCTATGGAATTGCTTAAAGCACACGCTGTTATTTCGCGCGGCTGGCTTCTTGCACAAATCAAAAAAGGCGAAAAAATCAACGAAAATAAAACCGTTTACAAATCAATAAACGAAACGGCAAACAAATATATTCGCTGGTGGGACAGAGAAGACCACAAAAATTTTGACGTGTGCGCCGACGACCATTGTCAACGTTATCAAGGTATTACGCGAGCAAATACTCAATACGTGATAGATGCTGTTGAGGCAACGCGAGGAATGGCATTAACGTTTAACGGAGAAATTTGCGATGCCCGTTTTTCAAAATCCTGCGGCGGCGTGATGGAAAAATTTGAAAGCGCATGGGAATCGGTGGAACATCCTTATTTACAAGGCTTAGCCGATACCGACAACGAAAAAGCCATTGATTTGACAATAGAAGAAAATGCCGAAAACTGGATTCGCACTTCGCCAGCAGCGTTTTGCAACACTCACGACAAAGCAATATTATCGCAGGTGCTTAACGATTACGACCAGGAAACAAACGATTTTTACCGCTGGAAAGTTGAATACACTCAAGCCGAAATTTCAGAATTGGCGCATCGCCGTTCGGGTTTCGATTTTGGTGAAATCATTGATGTTTTTCCTATTCGGCGCGGAACTTCGGGACGAATTACAGAATTGAAAATTGTAGGCACAAAATTGGTGAAAACCATAGGAAAAGAATTAATGATTCGCCGAACATTTTCAAATTCACATCTTTACAGCTCTGCATTTGTTGTTGACAAAGACGATGAGCAAAACGGAATTCCGCAAAAATTCACGTTTACAGGCGCAGGCTGGGGACACGGCGTTGGTTTATGTCAGATAGGCGCAGCGGTGATGGGCGCAAAAGGTTACAACTACAACAAAATTTTGGCTCATTATTTTCCAAATTCAAAACTCGAAAAACTTTATTAACATCTTGATTAAGAATATAAACAAACAAAAATATTATCATGTCAGAAAATAAGAAAAACAACAAAAATGCTTGGTCGTGGATTCCTTCGCTCTATTTTGCCGAAGGAGTACCTAACGCAGTGGTTAACATACTTGCTATTGTTATGTTAATGCAACTTGGAATGTCAAATACAAATATCGCTTTTTTTACAAGCGTGGCTTACCTTCCGTGGGCAATTAAGCCAATATGGAGTCCTATTGTTGATATGCTAAAAACAAAACGTTGGTGGATATTTGTTACTCAATTTACTCTCGGACTAACATTTATAAGCGTTGCACTTCTATTGCATCTACCTGTATTTCTTAAAATATCATTAATATTTTTAATGATTATTGCATTTATTTCGGCTACTCACGATATTGCTGCTGATGGATTTTATATGCTTGCTCTCGAAAAGCATAAACAATCTTATTTTGTAGGAATACGAAATACATTTTACAGAGTAGCAATGGTTGCTGTGCAAGCAGGATTGATTGTTGCGGCAGGATTATTACAATCGTGGACAGGACTTAAAGATATTGAAATAAATATTACATCAAACAACAATATTGTTAATGAAATTGTTTTGCCCGAAGCACCAAGTATTTCTGCACTTTCTGAAAAAGATGAACTTAAATTTATTGTTACATCCGACAATATAGAAATTTCAATACAAAAAATATCCAATAGTAAAATCAGTGCAACAAAAAGTATTGTAGAATCACATAATAAGGATTTAGGATTTGTTCCGTCAGATGCAAAAACATCGAAAAAAAGCAAATCAAAAAATATTCTTACAAATTGGATAACAAAAAGTTTTAATCCTAAAAAATACGCCGAAGACAATAAAAGCGATGAAGAAAAATCGGTTGAAACGGCAAATAAACCTGTCGGAAACAGTGCTGTTGTGGGCATAACACTGAACAAACAACCGGAAAAAGGCAAAGATGTTGTACTAATACTAAAAAGTGATGGAGATTTTAAACTTATTTCGGGAGAGCGTTTAACTTTTAATTCCGAAAATTGGGATAAACTTGCATATATAATGCTGCAATTCAATGATAATGCAGAATATGTTAATGGATTAATAAAAGGAACATCAGGTAATATCCCACTTTCGTGGTCTATTATATTTTTTATTCTTGCAGGATTATTTATAGGACTTTTTATTTATCATCGTTTTATTCTTCCAAAACCCGCAAATGACAAACCTGCTGCCGAAGGAAAAAATCTTTTAAAAGAATTTTTACTCACATTCAAAACATTTTTTCAAAAAAGAAATGTTATATTACTCATATTTTTCTTATTGTTATATAGATTTGGAGAATCGCAACTTGTAAAAATATCGCCTATTTTTCTACAATCAGGACGCGATGCAGGAGGAATAGGATTGACAACAATTCAATACGGAACTCTCTATGGATTGTTTGGCGTTGTAATGATGCTGTTTGGCGGAATTTTAGGCGGATTGGCAGCATCCAAAAAAGGATTAAAATATTGGCTCTGGCCTATGGCTCTTAGCATAAATATACCTCATTTATTATACGTTTATTTAGCTTATACTCAACCTACAAACTTATTTATAATAGGTTCGTGTGTTGCGGTCGAACAATTTTTCTATGGCTTTGCTTTTGCCGCTTATACACTGTATATGTTGTATGCTTGCAGAGATAGCGGACAACATCAGACAGCACATTTTGCTATATGCACAGGATTTATGGCTTTAAGTTTAGTCTTGCCGGGAATGATTTCAGGCTGGTTGCAGGAATGTTTAGGGTATCAAAATTTCTTTATATGGATAATGATATGTGCTATACCGGGATTAATTCCTGTTCTGTTTATAAAAGTAGACCCAAAATTCGGAGTTAAAGAAAAGGAATGATGAGGGGTAATTCGGTATTCAGTATTCGGTATTCAAGTATTCAGTATTCGGGTATTTATACTCCACTCGATCTCCGTCATTGCGAGGGCGTAGCCCGAAGCAATCCAGCAATTTGCTTATTTACTCTGGATTGCTTCACTTCGTTCGCAATGACGAAACGCAGAATTAAACCGTGTGAAGTATAGTTGT
>JAITOP010000295.1 GCA_031289895.1 Prevotellaceae bacterium | reverse complement strand
ATGCAACCGCGCACAGCAGAATTTTCGGCTAATCCGGCTTTCAAAACCAGATTGTTATACCAAAGAGAAAAATTTTCTGCTCTCGAAGTAACTTCTTTTGCCATATTTTAACATTTTTTTTAATAAAAATTTTACAAAAACTGTCATTTTCGACTTTTTTGGCATGAAATTTGCAGTAAAAAAGTCTGTAAAAACAGTATTAAATCTGTAAAAACAGTGTATAAAAAACAGTGCAAAGGAAAGAAATAAAATGGAAACAATCAAAAATAGAATTTTTATGAGAGTAAAATTGTTTATTCCGGTCATCCTGATTTTACTTACAGGGTGCGGAAAATCTTCGTACATGGCTTCAAGTTCGGACGACATCTATTACAGTTCAAAAGACGTGGTAAAGAAAGGTGTAATAGATGAACAAACCGAACAATTGAAGGCGCAAACGCAAAAAAAAGTTGCCGAAAAAACTATTTATCTGGATGCAGATAAAGTTTATCTGGCAAATTCTTCGACCTTAAGAATCGAAGGTGAAGTAGATACTATATTATATAGTGGAGATATCGCCGACGACGATTCTTACGAACGCAAGCTGAAAATGTTCGACGACCCACGTTATACCATTGAGGTTGACCTGGGTTACAACTATGGCTCGCCTTATTATGGCGGTTACGGCGGATACGGCTGGGGATATCCGTATTATGGTTATGGCGGCTATTATGGCGGCTGGGGCGGCTATTACGGCGGATACTACGGCGGCTGGTATCGTCCCTGGGGATGGGGTTATTCATACTGGGATCCCTTCTGGAGTTGGGGATATCCTTACTATGGCGGCTATTACGGTGGTTACTACGGACATCACCACGGATATTATGGCGGTTATTATGATGGTTATTACAACAATCACTACCACAATAGCAATTCCACTTATGGAGCAGGCAGAGGCGGTCTGAGAAGCAGTTCCGGATATGCAACATCCGGCAGGTCCTCAGCCGTTTCCAGAGTTTCAAATGTACGCTCAAGCGCCGACGCTTCCCGTTCAGGCACAAGTACTTCAGCCTCAAATCAGTCCCGTTCGAATATCACACGAATAGATAATGCAGGGGCTAATACCGGCAATTCGCGCAGCAGCTTCAACCGAAACGGCGCTACAACCAACAGTGGCAGTGCCGTAGATGCTTATTCTACACGTACTCCCACCCGTTCGTCACAAGGTCAGGCAGCGACGCAAAACACGTCTTCTTCGGGCAGAGAAAGCTCTACTAGAGAGGCATCTACCTCGTCATCTGAAAACACACAGGTTTATACAAGACCAAGTACAAGCAGGTCATCGTATAACGAAGGGTCAAGAACCTCACGTTCAACCAGTAGCAGTTCAGACTCGAACTCTTCAAATTACACGCCAAGCAGGTCAACTTCGACAAATTCGTCAACTTCGACGAGTTCAACAAGTTCGCCAAGCAGGTCCAGTTCGTCGAGTTCATCAACTT
Organism: Prevotellaceae bacterium; assembly: GCA_031289895.1. Classification (GTDB taxonomy): domain Bacteria; phylum Bacteroidota; class Bacteroidia; order Bacteroidales; family UBA932; genus JAIRKV01. The sequence goes on along the minus strand of JAITOP010000295.1, from coordinate 3,713 downwards.
ACAGTGCGCCAAGCAGGTCGAGTTCGAGCTCGTCAAGTTCGAGTAGCGCACCAAGCAGGTCATCCGGCTCGTCAGGCTCATCCGGAGGAGGTTCACGTTCGAGCGGCGGCGGTCGTAGATAATTTAGTAATAATTAATTAAGTAAATAATAACAAAAACCTCCATGGTTTATTTCATGGAGGTTTAAATAAAAATTAAACATTCATATTTATGAATTTAAAAGTTAATTTGATGAAAATAAGAATATTAAGATGGTCAGTTTCGTTATTGTTGATTTTCACAGTTTTTTCGATGAAAGCACAAACAACAGACGAATTGCTACAGTTGGGAACACATGAAATCCAAGGAACTGCCCGATTTTCAGGAATGGGAGGCGCATTTAACGCCTTAGGTGGCGATTTCGGCTCACTAAGTACAAACCCCGCAGGTATAGGCACTTACCGTTCTTCGGAATTTGTCATTACACCATCCTTAACTATAAATAAGGCAATTACGGATTTCAGACAAGAATCGCTTTCCGACAGTCGTACCCGTTTTGGACTTGCCAATTTGGGCTATATCGGAACATATCTCACTAAAAATTCCGAAGGTTTGGTATCTTTTAGTTTCGGATTGGGCTACAACAAACTTGCAAATTTTTATAAAAGCACAAAATTAAGAGGTTATGACTCTCCAAACAGTGTTTTAAGGTTTTTCCCGCAATATGCTAACAACCTGAAACTTAATGCAGATGCTCTACAAGGTGAATTTAGTAATATTCTTCCGGAAGACTGGTCAACTTCAATTGCCTTTAATACCGAAATGATGGTGTATGACCCTGATAGCAGGGCTTATTATGAAAATGGTATAGAACCGAACGATGTGGTTGATATCAATAGCACAGTGTATCAATCCGGTGGTAATGACGAATATACATTGTCATTCGGCGGAAATATTTCCAACAAATTCCAATTCGGCGTCACTATCGGACTTCAGGATTTGGAGTATATAAACCGGCTGAAATACGGCGAGCAATATCTCGGCAATTTAAATGGCTATCAATCAAGCCTTCGAGATGAATACACCCGGACAGTAGGATTTGGAGCTAATGCCAAATTCGGTATCATTTACCGCCCGACTGATGCTTTACGCTTAGGAGTTGCAATTCACACGCCAACATTTTTCAATATGGAACGGGAGTATTGGGTATCAATGGAGTCCGTTTATAAAATAGATGGCGCCGACGACCTGCAATCAGAAGAATCACCATCCGATTTATATGAGTACCGACTGCAAACTCCATACCGAATGGAAGCCGGTATCGCATATATAATCGGGAAAATAGGTCTGATAAGTCTTGATTACGAACTTGTTGGAAACAATGCAGTGCGTATTCATGACGATTTTGTAAGCGACGATTTCATCTCCGGACGTAACGAAGGATTAAAAAACAACTATCAAGTTTCGTCAAATGTGAGAGTTGGCGCCGAAGTTAACCTTCCTTACGGGATAATGCTTCGCGGAGGGTTCAACTATTTCCAAAGTCCTTATAAGGATAGTGATTTGGACTACAGTCGTTACGCTTATTCCGGCGGTATAGGTTTCCGTGGCAAACATTGTTTTGCCGATTTTTCATATACATTAAACACGGGCGATTATCATTTTGCGCCCTATTATGTTAATGATTACAGAATACGAAATGGCGATACAAATCCGGATATAGCTGTAGAAAAACTAAAAGTCGGTCGTATTTTAGCGACCATTGGGTTCAAATTTTAAGTACATGAATTAATTGATTGAAAATTAATTGATTGAAAATAAAAGGTAATGCACACTGCCGATAATATCGACAGTGTGTTTTTTTTTGTTATAATGTACTTTGAAACAATTAATTGTAATGATTAATCTTTGTATTAAAATAAATGTGTAATTTTGCATAGATATTATTATTATTAATTAATACAAGTAAAATGATGCAAACAGAACAAAAATTAGATGCGTTTAAGGTGAAATTTATCAAACAAATTTTAGAAGAGACCAATCTGGAGATACTCGAAGATGTAAACAAGTATTATCTGGAAATAAAAGAGTCATCTTCGAAGATAACTGTGGAATCGTTGGAAGCAGCAGCTCAATCACTTGTCGCTGCAGGATTTGCTTCAAAAGAATTTGCGGAAGAAACAGTTAATTCGCTTCGGAAAAGTTTGAAGCTCTAAGTTTATTTGCCACAAATGCACGAATATTTTTAATTCGTGCATTTTTTTGTGCCTGTGCATTGTTCATTTTCGGAAATGATTATTTTCAGGTAAATTTTTCCGAAATTTCAGTAATATACTTTGAAACAATTAATTGCAAACATTATGTTTCTGAAACATTATGTTTCTAAAACATTATGTTTGAGAAACATCATTATTGTAAATATTTTATAATGAGTTAATTAATGATAAATAATTTTACCATACCCCCTAATTTGCGGGTATCAATAATTTTATTTTATAATAAATAACTAAAATACAATTAATTAGAAACATTATGTTTCTGAAACATTATGTTTCTAAAACATAATGTTTGAGAAACATAATGTTTATAAATGTTTTATAATAAGCTAATTAATGATAAATAATTTTTATCATACCCCCTAATTTGCGGGTATCAATAATTATTTTTATGAATAAATAACTAAAATACAATATATTACAATAATGATGTTTCTGAAACATAATGTTTTAGAAACATAATGTTTCAGAAACATAATGTTTGTATAATACTGAATTACAGATATTTATTATACTTTTCAAAAAAATACTACATTTTTGGCAATAAAATTTGTGAATTGCCAAAAATGTAGTACTTTTGTGCTTTAAAAAATAGTTTTATGATTATTACAAACAACATATTACATTTTGCCTCGAATAAGACACAATTCTCTCGCAAAGAGTTGATTGTTTATCTAAGCTGTCAATCTCAAACGGTTTCGATAAAATCCATATCCCAACAATTGGATAGACTTGTTAAAAATGAACGATTAAAACGTATTGACCGAGGTATTTATAGCTTGCCACTATCTTCAAAACGAAGTTTCAATATTTCTGTTTCCAATGAACTGAAACAACTCAACGGACAGCTAAAAACGCAATTTCCATTCGCAAGTTTTTGTTTGTGGGATAGTTACACCATATTACCATATATGCATCATATCCCAAATCTGAATTATATTTATGTGGATGTGGAACGGGAGATAATGGAATCTGTTTTTAATTTTCTCAATGCCAATCAAACCAAGCGTGTTTTTCTCTGTCCCGACAAAGATGAATTTAACCGCTATATAATAGGAATAGAAGCGATTATTATTCGTTCATTGGTTTCTGAATCGCCAATGCAAATCATTGAAACTATTCCTACGCCAAGTCTTGAGAAAATATTGGTTGATATTATCAGCGACGTAGAATTTGACTTTTTACAAGGTGTTGAGATGAGTTATTTTTATCGGAATATAATAGAAGACCATAGTATAAACAAAAGTAAATTACTGCGTTATGCTACCCGTCGTGGACGTCGTGCCGAAGTTGAACAATTATACAACAATGCCTTATGATACAACCCAATAGCCGTTCTGAAGAATGGATAAGACAAGTTGCCAAAGCGAATAATTTTACTAATATTACATTGATAGAAAAAACGATACGCGCTTTTTCATTATTAGAATCGTTGGCGCGGTCAGGTTGTCCATTTGT
>JAITOP010000206.1 GCA_031289895.1 Prevotellaceae bacterium | reverse complement strand
ATAATAATATTTTTCAATGTTCACTTTATATTTTTGCGGATGCAAAGGTAATATTTCTAAGCTTATTTGCGAAAAAAACACAGATAAAATTAATTACGAATTATCAATTACGAATTACGTTTGCAGAATAGAAAAAAATCCGAAGAACTTCTTTTTCTATTCGACAAACTCCGTAATTCGTAATTCCGTAATTCGTAATTTTTTTTATCTGCGTGCTATTCAAATCAACAAAAAACAAATCAACAAATCAACAAAAAACAAAAAACAAAAAACAAAAAACAAATCACCAAAAAACAAATCACCAAAAAACAAAAAACAAAAAACAAATCACCAAAAAACAAAAAATCTTAATTGACTTATATATTTTGCTTTATAAAATTTTCCTCGCTTATATTTTTGTTGATATTGTGTACAAGCATTTTCATTGTTTCTGTATTTCCTGTTGAAAAAAACGTGTTGCTGCCCGAATTATTTTTGTTGTTTATATTGTTTTCGTAAAGAACTTTTTTTGTTTGCAGGGCAACTGCCGGCGCGGGATTTATTATTGTTAACGCATTATTTGTAATTTTTTTTATTGTTTCGATAAGAAACGGATAATGTGTACATCCAAGCACAAGTTTGTCGGCTCCGGCGGCGATAATCGGGTCGATATATTTATGCAAAATCAGTTCTGCCTCTTCTCCTGATGTTTTGCCGTTTTCTACAAGTTCCACCAAGCCGTCGCCCGTTTGTTCGATAACTTTAATATTTGCTGCAAATTTCACAAGCGTATTCATATACAGCGCGCCTTTGAAAGTTCCGGCAGTTGCAAGCACTCCAATAATTCCGCTTTTCGATTCTACGGCTGCCGGTTTCACTGCGGGCTGCATTCCCACAAAAGGAATTGAAAAATGCGAGCGCAGATATTTAATTGCCGCAGCTGTGGCAGTATTACACGCAACGACAATAATATCAGCATTTTTATCAATTAAAAAATCAGATATTTTTTTTGCTCTTTCAATAATTTCGTCAGCCGATTTTCGCCCATACGGACAGTGTGCGCTGTCGGCAACATACACAAAATCTTCGTTTGGCATTAAATCGTAAAGTTCTTTCCAAACTGATATTCCTCCAACTCCCGAATCAAAAATTCCTATCATAATTAGTCGTAAGTCATTAGTCGTAAGTCGTAAGTCATTTGTCGCAAGTTGTTTGTATGTAATGTATTTGAAATCATAAAGTTTATTCTGTTATTTCAATTTTTGTTCTGTCGGGTTTCGGGTTCACTTCTTTTTGTTGTTTTAGATATTCTTCAAGCGTTTCGGCAGAAGTTATGTTTAGCGATTTTCCGGCATCGGCATGGTCAAATCTGTAATCGGCAGCAATATAACTGTTTACTCCGACTTTATATTTTTTGTTTTTGTCGAGCAATTTTCCGCTTTTAATGTCAAACATTTCTATATCAACAACTTTCTCATCTTTCACTTTTATTTTATATGATATTCCCGATACCTGCAAATCGGCGTATTTACTGTTTTTTCGATACGAATTTTTTATTAATGAATATATCTCATCATAAGTCATTTCAAACAAAATAACCTCATTATCAAATGGGTCGAGTTCATATATTTTTAACCGTGAAATATCGCCTTTTTCGATTTTTGCAATGCGGATGCCGCCTGAATTTTGAAATGCAATATCGGTATTAAGAACTGAGGTTATAGCGTCTGTCATCAATCCGCCGAGATTTTCTTTGCCCTCAAAATCTGCGCCTGCTTTGCCGATAATTTCATTCAATGGCGATTCCTCGTAACACTTTGTTATTAATGCTTTTATTTCTTCGTTTTCGTCCTGCAATGTTGATATATCAATCAGTTCAAATTTTTTATCTACGACTTTCTTATCCTTCAATGTTATTGTGGTTTTGCCGATATATTTCAGATAACATTCTGTTTGCGAAATAAGTACGCCGTTTACAATCATTCCGTCAACGAGCGTATGTGTGTGTCCGCCAATGATAACGTCAAGTTCGGGCATTTTTTGAGCGAGAATAGAATCTTGGTCTATTCCGTCGTGATTTAGCGAAATAAACAAATCGCATTTTTCGCGTAAATACTTGTATTCCAATTCAGTTTCTACAGGTTGAAAAAAATCAATATTTTTAAGTTTGTCGGGATGTGCGCTCGGAATAAGTTTTCCGTTTGAATCTTCAACCTGAATTGTTGATAAAATACATATTTTTATTCCGTCCAACTTAAATATTACGTATGGTTCGGGTTGTTTAACAGGCGATTGCTCGTAAATTTTTAGGTTTGCGCAAAGTATTTGAAATTTTGCCTGCTCAATACGTTTTGCCAAAAAATCCTGTCCGTAATCAAATTCATGATTTCCCAAAGCACCATAATCGTAGCCGATTTTATTCATTATGTCAATCATCGGATAACCTTTGTCGGGATATTTATCAACAACCGGATTTCCCGAAAACATATCGCCTGCGCTGAAAATCAATACGTTTTTGTTTTCGTTTCGTACTTTGTCAACATAAGCTGCAACTTTGGCATAATTGTCAATTTTTGCGTGCATATCGTTGGTTGATAGAATGATTATCTGCTTTTCTTCGTTAGCCGACGAGCAACTTACGAAAGCAAAAATCGCTAATAGATAAAATAATTTTTTCATTTTCATTTTGATATTTTTTTTATTATTATTTGTGAATTTTCATGTAATGGACCGCTAAGCGACACGTGGTTTCCGTATTGGTCGCAGGCATCCGAATATCCTTTTTTTATTTCGGACAATATTTTTTTATCAAATTTACGAATAGCCAATTCTACCGTAGCTCCGACAAAAATTTCAATTTCATTTTCGTTTATAAATATTTTCATTTTTTTCTGTAAGATACACAAAATTAATTTGTTATATTGCTTATATTTTGTATGTTTTATCAACAACAAATTTATTTTTACAAGTATAATCAAAATCACTGCAAATTTATAAATTCATTTTGAAATAGAGTATCTAAATTTATTATTTGATGTGATATTTTTTTAACCTGTTGTGCATCTGCAAAATGGGTATTTAGTATTTAGTTGTTGGTATTTAGTCGGAAATTAAACTATTGATTATTTGTTGATTTGTTTAATTGCTTATTTGTTGATTTGTTGATTTGTTTATTTGTTTATTTGTTGATTTGGTCTTTATACTTTACGAACTTGACAACCTAATTAAACACACAGATTACACTGATAAAACAGATTTCACAGATAAAACCTATGTAGTGAAAAACAAGTTAATAGCCTAAATATATTATACTTAGCAATGAAAAATAAATAAGATATAAATGTCTCCGGATTACTTCGTTCCTCGCAATGACGCATGGACTTCACGTCATTGCGAGG
>JAITOP010000160.1 GCA_031289895.1 Prevotellaceae bacterium | reverse complement strand
GGAATAAGGGTATGTGCTACCTGTTTTCAGCTACTAAGGGAACTTTATATAAATAAGGGTTTTATATGTTTTTTATTTTCTGTGTCTAAATCGGTATTTTGATAGCTGTTTGGTATTAGGAATAACAAAAAGAGGAAAGGTTACAAGTGCCAATATTTTTGGTGAAGATACTGAAAATGAAGAATGGATATGATATAAAAAGTTTGCAAATTTTTTCCGCAGTTTAGGACGTAGGCAGAGCCTACGTCCTCGTTCGGAATCGGTTCTACCAAACGATGCAAACCTGACAGATTGTTTTTTTCAAAAAAACAATCTGCAATAAATGTTTATTTTTCATCCCAAACAACCAAATGCCAAATACCAAATACCAAATACTGAATACTGAATACTGAATACCAAATATCAACGACCAAATACCAACGACCAAATACCAACGACTAAAGACCAACGACCAAATACCAAATACCAACGACCAACAACTAAATACCATTTTTTTAATACCTTTGTCTAAAATTTATTGTTATGCAAAATACATTTATTAAGGTATCATTGGCTTGTGCGGCATTGTTTTTATGTGTCGGCATTAGCGCACAAACAGACTCGCTGCGGCTGAAAACAGGCGAAAAACTTATTGAAATTTCAAAAACATATACCAATGTCGGTAATTTGCGGGTGCGCAAAATAACTATCGACAATAAGGCTGAGCGCATTGTGGTGGATGTTACCGAATCGCTTTCGTACGTGCCGTTTCGTACCGATAATGTGAAAGAAATGTATGAGGCGATAAAACCTTTGTTTACCGAAGAGCAACAAAAATATAAATTTGTTATCATTACCGGCGGTATGAGTATCGAAGATTTGATTCCTAATTTTTACCGTGAAAAAAATTTCGACAAATACAGAAAGTTCAAGCGCAAAGCCGACGAGCAATTGGTTAAAAATATATCGAAACCATATAAAATAACCGGTGGATTAAGCAATCGGCACATTGCAATGTGGCAAAGTCACGGTTGGTATTACGAGCAAAAACTTGCGCGTTGGGAATGGCAGCGTTCGCGGATATTTCAAACAGTCGAAGATTTGTTTACTCAAAGTTTTGTGTTGCCGTATCTCACGCCTATGCTCGAAAATGCAGGAGCAACGGTTCTTCTTCCGCGCGAGCGCGACATTCAGACACACGAAGTAATTGTTGATAACGATGGCAGCAGTTTTTCGTCAAAATATCTTGAAAAAAACAATAGAGAAGTGTGGGAAACGCCTGTCGATTCAGGTTTTGCAAACGTAAAAAAATATTATACCGAAAACGAAAATCCGTTTAGAATGGGAACATACAAGCAAATTAAAACCGTGCGCGATGATGACGACGAAAGTTTTGCCGAATGGATTCCCGATATTCCCGAAAACGGAAATTATGCTGTATATGTTTCGTACAAAACCGTTGAAAATAGTTGCGATAACGCTACATACACCGTATTTCACAAAGGCGGCGAAACAAAATTTGCGGTAAACCAAACAATGGGCGGCGGAACATGGATTTATCTCGGCACATTTGGTTTTGACGAAGGTTGCAACGATAATTTCGGAGTGCGTCTGTCGAACAGAGCAAGCAAACGACAAAAAATTATTACTGCCGATGCTGTAAAATTCGGCGGCGGAATGGGAAATATCGCACGCCGCCCTAATCCCGACGGATTGGAACGTTCAAACACAAAAAGTTCGGAAGAAAAAACCGACACCACAAAAATAATTCCTGCCGTTGATTATGAATATGAAATAAGCAGATACCCGCGTTTCACCGAAGGAGCGCGATATTGGATGCAGTGGGCTGGAATCCCCGACACCGTTTACAATCGCAACGAAAACAAAAATGATTATATCGACGATTACAGCGCACGCGGAAATTGGGTGAATTATATCGCAGGAGGCTCGTCGGTTTTAGAAAAAGATAAAGGATTAAATATTCCTGTCGATTTGGCTTTTGCGTTTCACAGCGACGCAGGAACAACAAAAAACGATTCGATTATCGGAACGCTTGGAATTTTTATGACAAAACACAACAACGAAAAATTTAATAACAACGTTTCGCGTTACGCTTCGCGCGATTTGGTTGATTTGATAATGACGAATATAGTAAACGACGTAAGAAATACTTTCAACGACACCACGTGGACACGGCGCGGAATGTGGAACAAGTCGTACAGCGAAGCCCGCGTCCCCGAAGTTCCTACTATGCTGCTCGAATTATTATCACATCAAAATCTTGCCGATATGCGCTACGGACTCGACCCGCGTTTTCGTTTTGTAGTCAGCCGCGCAATTTACAAAGGTATGCTGAAATTTATCGCCAATCAAAACGATTTTAAATATGTGGTGCAACCTTTGCCTGTTGAACAATTCAGCGCAGAATTTTTGCGCGATAACGAAATCGAACTTAAATGGAAAGCCGTTTACGACAAATTTGAACCAACAGCAAATCCTACCGAATATATCATTTATACACGCACCGGCGATGGCGATTTCGACAACGGCAGAACAACAGAAAGCCAATCGTGTATTGTTGATATCGAATCGGGGCAAATATACAGTTTCAAAATTACAGCGATAAACGATGGCGGCGAAAGTTTTTCTTCCGAAATTTTATCGGTGTATAAATCGCCAAACGAAAAAGGCATAGCACTCATTGTAAATGCTTTCGACAGATTAAGCGCGCCTGCAAGTTTTCAAACCGATACGGTTATCGGCGGCTTTGTTGACCAATTTGACCACGGCGTTCCCGATAAAGTTGATATAAGTTATATCGGAAGTCAATATGAATATCGGCGCGACATTGCGTGGATGGATGACGATTCGCCCGGATTCGGCGCAAGCCATGCAAATTACGAAACACAGGTTATCGCAGGCAACACTTTCGATTATCCCGCAGTTCACGGCAAAGCGATTGCGAAAAACGATTTTTCGTTTGTCTCGTGCAGCGCAAAAGCCGTAGAAACCGAACAAGTGGATATGAAAAAATATGAAATTGTGGATATTATTCTTGGCAAACAACGTCAGACAAAAATAGGAGCAGGCACAGATACGGCTAAATTTAAAACGTTTACCGATAAACTTCAAACGGCAATAAGCAATTATTGTAAACACGGAGGAAATATTTTTGTGAGCGGCGCGTTTGTTGCGAGCGACCTTTGGGATTCGGGCGAAATTGCTGAACGCGATACCGTTTTTGCCCAAAAAGTGTTGCATTACAAATGGCGTACAGGCATGGCATCAACAGACGGACGTGTGAAAGGAGTAGCATCAGCGGTAATGCCTAAATGTGATGATTATGAATTTCATAATACACTGAACCAACAATCGTATGTGGTTGAAGCGCCCGATGGTATTGAGCCTGCGGATAATTCGGCGGCTACCGTTTTAAGATATTCCGAAAACAATATAAGCGCAGGCGTTGCCTACAAAGACAATGTTTACAAAACCTGCGTGCTTGGATTTCCATTTGAAACAATAAAAACCGACGAAGAACGAAATAATTTGATGCTAAAAATTTTGAACTTTTTTAATAAATAGTTTTTAATGGTTAATGATTAGTGGTTAGTGATTAATTTGCCACTAATTACACTAATTTACACGAATAAAGAAAATATTTTGCCATTAAATTACACTAATAAAAAATAAAAAAACATTAGTGTTAATTCGTGAAATTCGTGGCTAATAATATTTTGCCACTAATTACACTAATTTACACGAATAAAAAAACTTTGTGTATTTTAAACACAAAGTTTTTATAAAGGCACAAAGTAAAGTATTAATACTTACTACATGACAAAAATCCAAAAAAACCTATGTAACCACCTAATATTTAACTAATTATAACATTATTTATTTGAAAAAGACCTTGAAATTTCATATATTTGTAGCTGATTAACAAACAATTATAATTATGACAAAAAACTTCAAGGTCGAGTGCAAAAGTACTCAATTAATTTCAATTCTAAGCAAATTTTTTGTGGGAACAATGAATTTAGCTCGCATTAAATTCTTAGGTCTGTTTCTTTGTGCGCTTTGCAAAGTGCAAACGGTTGGTTTATATAAACTTGCTGCTGCCTTTGAAACAGACGCAAAATCAGATTCTTCATTACGCCGTATTCAACGTTTTATAGCGAGTTATACGCTGGATACTGATTTGATAGCGCGCCTTATTTTCAAACTGTTGCCTCACAAACCACCCTACCGTCTGGCAATGGACAGAACTAATTGGAAATTTGGCGAAACAAATAT
>JAITOP010000128.1 GCA_031289895.1 Prevotellaceae bacterium | reverse complement strand
CAATATGTTAAAAAAAACAACGACCTCATTACCTCATTGTAATGTTTTGGATATTAAAATCTAATTTGAATGAGGTAATGAGGTTGTTTGATGGATTAATTTTGGCTACGGAGGTTGTTTTGTTTGAAAAAATTAGGTGTAAATGAGGTTAATAAATAAAATATTTGTAATCATTATATTGAGAAAAATATAAATCATAAAAGTATTTAAAAATCAATGATGTAAGTAACTTGCGAAAGTTGAATTAATAACTTCTTTAACTTACTAACGTTTTAACTTCTCTAACTTTGTGCTTTTTGCTTCTTGTTTCTTGTTTCTTGCTTCTTTCTTAAAAAAAATCAAAATTTGACAGACATTAACTGTACTATGAGCAAAAAATGCTAACTTTGCAAAATTTGTTTCGGCAACGTTGCTTAATTTCTTGGCTCGAAACGTTATTAAAATTTGTGGATGAGTATAGAAAAAAAATGGATAGAACCCTCAGCCGGTGATACGGAAAAAATTGATAATCTGGCAGCAAGTCTTGGCGTTGACACAACGCTTGCTCGCTTATTAGTACAGCGCGGAATTTATACTTTCGACGATGCAAAATTATTTTTTCGTCCGCAGCTTGAAAATTTGCACGACCCTTTTCTTATGAAAGATATGCAAAACGCGGTTAATCGTATAAATCAAGCAATTGCAAACAACGAACACATTATGGTTTATGGCGATTACGATGTTGATGGCACAACTGCCGTAGCGTTGGTATATTCGTTTATTCACAAAATTCATGAAAAAATTTCATATTATATTCCCGACAGACACGACGAAGGTTACGGAATTTCGAAAAAAGGTATAGACCACGCAAAAGAAACCGGCGTAAAATTAATAATAGCCCTCGATTGCGGAATTAAAGCAAATGATAAAATACACTATGCAAAACAATTAGACATAGATTTTATTATCTGCGACCACCATCTTCCGGGCGACGATATTCCACAAGCCGTTGCCGTGCTTGATTCAAAACGCACTGATTGCGAATATCCGTTTAAAGAACTTTCGGGATGCGGCGTAGGATTTAAATTAATTCAAGCTCTCGGAAAAGAAAATAATATTCCGTCTGAAAATATTGAAAAATATCTCGACCTTGTTGCGGTAAGTATTGCTGCTGATATTGTGCCTGTTATAGGCGAAAACAGAATTTTGGCTTTTTACGGACTAAAACGTCTGAATGAAAATCCACGTAAAGGATTGCTGGCAATAATAAAAAGTTCGGGACTTGAAAATCATCAAATAACAATTGACGATGTTGTATTTAAAATAGGACCTCGGATAAATGCAGCGGGGCGTATGGAACAAGGCAGCAACGCTGTTAAACTGTTGGTTGCAGACGATAACGAATCGGCGATAGAACAAGCAGAAGATATAAATTTGATGAACAACGAGCGTAAAAATGTTGACCGCGAAATTACTCTCAAAGCCATTGAAATGGTGAAATCGGAAGATAAAAGTAAAAAAGCCACTGTTGTTTACAATCCCGATTGGCACAAAGGAGTTGTGGGAATTGTGGCATCGCGACTTATAGAATCGTTTTACCGACCTACAATTGTGCTTACAAAATCAAACGGATTAATATCAGGTTCGGCACGCAGTATTCCCGGATTTGATTTGCATCAAGCGGTTGAGGCATGTTCCGATTTGTTGGAAACATTCGGTGGACACACTTACGCCGCAGGACTTACTATGAAAGAAGAAAATCTTGAAGAATTTAAATCCCGATTTGAAGAATATGTAGCCAAAAATATTGATGAATCAACAATGATACCGCAGGTTATTATTGATGCAAATTTGGATTTTGAACAAATTACACCTAAATTTTTCCGCATACTAAAACAATTTCAACCGTTTGGACCCGGAAATATGTCGCCCGTTTTTCACACACAAAATGTTTACGACTACGGCAACAGCCGAAAAGTGGGACAATCTAATAAATCACAAAAAGATGAATCAAAAAAAGACGAATCAAAAAAAGACGAACCGAAACATATAAAACTCGACATAATACAGGAAAACTCAAGTCGCTCATTTCACGGAATTGCGTTTAATTTGGCGGAACATTTTGATTTTATAAAAAACGGAGATCCTTTTGATATTTGTTATTCGATTGCTGAAAATTATTATCAAGGTGTTGCAAATATTCAGTTGAGAGTCAAAGATATAAAATGTAAAAAAATAGAATTTTTGTAATATACGTCGCGAAATTCAGTAAAATGTAAATGAAATTGCCGAATATTAAAAATTACATATCGCTCGTAAAATTTGAACACACCGTATTTGCATTACCCTTTGCGTGCATTGGTTTTTTTCTGGGATATTACGAAAAACCGGAATTATCATTCGATTGGATTTTACTTTTAAAAATGTTGTTGTGCATGATTTTTGCGCGTAATGCGGCAATGGGTTTCAACCGATATGCCGACCGCAAAATTGACGCAAAAAATCCGCGCACAGCAAAGCGTGAAATTCCTGCAAAAATAATTTCACCGAAAAAAGCATTGGCATTTGTTGTTGTAAATTGCATTCTGTTTTGTTTTACAACATTTTTCATAAATAATCTTACGTTTTTTTTATCGCCCGCAGCACTTTTTATTGTGATTATTTACAGTTATACAAAGCGTTTTACGGCAGTCTGTCATTTTGTACTTGGCTTGGCACTTGCAATTGCTCCGGCGGGCGCATATATTGCTGTTTGCGGAAATTTAAGCGCAACACCGATTTTTCTGTCGGCAATAGTTTTGTTGTGGACGGCAGGTTTCGATATTATTTATGCTTTGCAAGACGAAGATTTTGATAAAAGCCAATCGCTAAAATCAATTCCAGCAGTTTTAGGACGCAAAAAAGCAATGATATTTTCTTCGTTTTTACATTTTGTTGTAATAATTTTTCTTTTCATAATTTATTGTTTCAATAATTTTGGAATATTTTATATTTCCGGTTCTCTGATATTTTCATTAATGCTAATATATCAGCATCTTATAATAAAGCCAAGCGATTTGAAAAGAATAGATGCAGCATTTTTTACAACAAACGGAATTGCAAGCATCATTTTCGGAATATTTTTTGTTTTTGAAATGTTATTATAGTTTGGATATTAATAATTAATTTATTTTTTTTATCTTTGTCAAAATATAAGAGTTATGAAAGAATCAATACACATAAAAAATTTGGGACCTATAAAAAAAATTTCTATAGATGACATTAAGCCTTTCACAGTTTTAATTGGAGAATCTGGGAGTGGTAAAAGTACGTTAATGAAAACAGTAGCCTTGTTTCGATATCTTTATAAGATATGTAATATCCGGTCATATCTCAAACATAGTAATATTTCCAAAGTTCCATTCCCTTTCACAACGGAAGAGTATTTTAGAAATTGTGGTTTTAACCAATTTGTTAAAAATGATACAGAAATTAGTTATAAAGCAAAATTTGAGAATAACGAAGAATATGAAATCTCATATAAAAATAAAAAATTATCTGTTGCCAAGAAAATAGATAAAGATAATCTTCACTTTAACAAAATCAGTTTTATTTCCGAAACGAGAAATCTTATTCCATTGTGGGCAGATAAAGGAGCATCAACAAAAGGTGCATATTTAGGTTTCTATTTTCATGAAGTTTATGATGATTTTAATTTGGCTACCGAAGAAGTTAAAGAAATGCCGTTAGACTTTCTGAATCTGAAATTCAAGGTAAAAAACACAAATTCAGGCAAAAAATATTCTATTTTATCTATTGATGAAGATGATTTTGAAATTGATTATAAAAATAGTTCATCCGGCATTCAAAATACTGTTCCAATATCGCTTATAACAGAATATTTTTCAAAGCATTTTGATTTTGAAAAAGCTTTCGACCGTTCAGCGTTACAATATGTATCAAGAACAGGTAAATTAAAAGATTTCACACCAGTGCACAATTTGGACGATATTAACAAGAAAATTTATATCCATATTGAAGAGCCGGAACTGAGCCTTTTTCCCGATGCACAATGTCAATTGATGAACGATATTATTGATAAATGTTTCATTAAAAATAAACACGAAGTTGAACTTTTCTTGTCCACTCACAGTCCATACATAATCAATCATCTAAACTTGCTAATAAAAGCGTATGATAAAAACACTTTAATTGATGGCGTAAAATTCAATTATGATGATTTGGCTGTTTACCAAGTTGAGGAAGGAAAAATTGTTGATTTAAAAATACAAAACGAAAGACTGATTAATACCAATCCTCTTTCTGATATAATAAACAGTATTTATGACCAATATGCCCTATTATAACTATGGAAAATTTATTAAAAAATTCTTTTACTACATTTTATCACATCCCATATTCTAATGTTAAAAACATAGCATTGAATACAAATGAACTTTATTTTGAAATAGAAGACAATAACCGAGAAATGCAACTGCATACTTCACGTGGTAACGGTATGGCAAAGTACTCTAATCCTCAGCAATTATCAATAACAATCATCAATTATGATAAGTTTATTACATCATTACCTTCAATTTTTCAGCAAGGGAAAAAAAGATGTGATTTTATTGTTTATTCAGCAAATAACACGCATTTTTTATTGAATGAGTTAAAAGACAGGAAGCCCACAAGTATAGTAATAACAAAAGCAAAAAAACAACTATTAGAATCATTGAAACTTATTACTGCTGTCAATAGTATTCAAAATTACATTGCGAACTTTAGCATTAAGCGATGTTGTTACTTCAACAAACAAGCCCATTCTCCACAAAATATTACGGCAACAAATGCTTTTAACCGACTTAATACACTCGCACAAAATGGGTTTAAAATGTCGTATCCGGATATTGAAACCTTTGGATTTGAATATTATGAATATTCAGGCAATCAAATATATGTCTTAGTGTAATTTTAAATAATATTTCAATGAATTTTTATTTTTTTGTAACATTTTCAGCCTGCATACGTCTTGTAAAAAAATGCTACTATGAACAGAGAGAAAAATCAATATGACAGCAGAAGATTTCAAAAAACAATTTCTACCACATGCGGAAAAACTTTACGCATTAGCGTTTCGATTATTAAATAACAGAGATGAAGCCTCTGATGCAGTGCAAGATGTGTTTTT
>JAITOP010000121.1 GCA_031289895.1 Prevotellaceae bacterium | reverse complement strand
GTTTGGAAAATAACACTCTCCGGCTTATTTTGCTTACAAGATGATAGCGTAAACAGATAACACATTACCGATAAAACAATTATCTTTTTCATTATCCAATCTTTTTGTCATTTTAATTTGCTGCAAAGATAGGGTGAGAAGCGCCTCTATAAATCTTTTGAATTTAGTCAAAAATGTTCAATATGTACTTTTTGATGATTTTTTATTCCGAATAAGTGGATATGCAATTGCCCTCTCTAAAAAATTGTGTATATTTGTGGTCTGAAATCCTTTGAAATGAAGCAAAAAATATATTTTGACACCTCGGTTTTCGGTGGTTATTTCGACATCGAATTTGCCGAATATACAATCCCTTTGTTCGATAGAGTCAGAAACAATGAATTGCAAATTCTTTATTCAGCTCTTACCGAACAGGAATTAGAGCCTTCTCCTGAGAAAGTCAAACAGTTGGTACGCAGCTTGCCCGCTGATAATATCGACTTTATAGATATAAGTGCTGAAGCCGTTACCCTTGCAAAACAATACATCGCCGAAAACGTCGTGGGTAAAACAAATTACGAAGATTGCCTGCATATCGCATTGGCAACCATCCACAAAGCCGACTATCTGGCAAGTTGGAATTTTAAGCATATTGTTAATACATTCAGAATAAGGGGCTATAATGCCGTTAATTTGAAAATGGGGTATTCAACCCTCGAAATTCGTTCACCAAGAGATTTAATGAAATATGAAGACTGATAAAAAAACAAAGAAAGAATTCGACGCCGTACAATTCATGCGTCAGGTAAGGGATAAGATTAGTATGGATATTTGCGATTTATCCACCGAACAAGTGTTGGAATACTTCAAACAGCATACCCCAAAAGAAAGGATACTGCCTGCCGTTTGATCCCTGTTTAATTTGTATCTATCCTTTTTTCTTTCTATAAAACAATTGTTGAATCGAAATAGGTTGATTTTGAATATTCGTATTCTTCAGGTGTTTTCAATAGAATATCCATTGGCACAACATATTTGCGTTGCACATCTAATTGTGCCTTTAAGGTCATGTTTATTCGTTCAAAAATATCCTTATTTTCAAAGTTTTTAGATACAACTATCATATCTATATCGCTATCCGGATGCATATTGCCGGTTAAGGCAGAGCCAAATAATGCAATACGATTGTTTTCCAATCCGTTAGCTACAAGTGATTCATGCAGATAAGAAACCACATTATTTATTGTTGTTTTATCCATTGTTGTACTGATTTTGTTTGTTGTAAAATTTCTGACACTTGTATTGTTGAAAAAGTCGTTATCATTTTTCTTAAATCTTCCGGATAGCGTGTTGTTATGGACAGACTGTTAATCATACCTATAAATTGCAAATCATTTTCTGTCGGAACAAGATTTAATCTGTTTACAAAATAGAGCAGATTATGCAATTTTGGTGGAATTTCATTTGTATGCTTTCTGTACAAACCTTTTAACGCTTTTTCCAAAGACAAATGACACATAAAAATGCAATAAATATTTCGTTCCGATTGCAGCATATATTCTGCCGTCTCCAAATCATAATCGGATTGAAAATACCATTCTTCGTACTTATTGGTTTGTTCCATTTTTTATTTGTTACTTGAATTTCCCTGTTACATCTATCTTTTTAGGAACGAAAGCCGTATAAACTCTCCCCTTTTCAATATCCTCTAAAGCCAATTCTATTCCCGTTTTTTTAGTTTTTGGGGCGGCTACTGTTGCAAGACCCAAATTTACGATACTGTTTATAAGCATCGAAACATTTGGGTTGCGAGCATCATAATTTAATGTTATTGTTGCCATAATCTTATCGTTTTTAATTTACACTATATTGGTTGGTATAGCGAACAATGTAAATTGCCTTCTCGTCAAAATTTTCAACCGCTTGAAAGAATTGCGCAACAGTCATTTTTTGTTGCTTTGTCATTCTTTTATTCTGTTTTTAGGCACGAAAGCCGTATAAACTCTCCCCTTTTCAATATCCTCTAAAGCTAGTTCTCTCCCCGTTTTTTTAGTTTTTGGGGCAGCTACTGTTGCAAGACCCAAATTTACGATACTGTTTATTAGCATCGAAACATTTGGGTTGCGAGCATCATAATTTAATGTTATTGTTGCCATAATCTTATCGTTTTTAATTTACACTGCAAAGGTACGACTTTTTCATTTTAAATAATACGTTTTTATGTTTACTTTTGTCTCAAATAAATTGCAGGAGGGTATGAAAACAGTAAAGAATGAAATAAACTACCGGAAGACTTACGGTAATCAAGAAGGATTGTTATTATACGATTTTACCAATAGTGTTGAAAACACATTTGAAACCCACCGGATACCAAGACAATTATATGGTGGTGGAATTTTTATTTGTTTACAAGGAGAAACGGAATTTTTCCTTGATTTGAAAGCTTATAAACTAAAAAAAGGGGATATGTGTATAATATTCCCCTTTTCCATCATGCAGGCAGTTCATCAAAGCGATGATTTTG
>JAITOP010000058.1 GCA_031289895.1 Prevotellaceae bacterium | reverse complement strand
AATTCTGATTTAAAAGAAAATGAATCTGATGATTATTCATGGAATACAACATTGGCGAAAAAGGTGAATTTTCCACAAGAATTTTGGCTTGTGTTTGATACAAGTAATTTGGTTTTTGATTATGCTAAATATTCGACGCTATTTTTGGTCTCGAAAACTTTCCTGGATGTAATTGAAAAATATTGTTCTGAAAATATTCAATATGTGAAAGTTAATATGGTGAAAAATAAAACAGAATCTATTTGTGAAAAACAATATTATTTTTTAAAGTTTACAGAAGATTCTGATTATATTGATTACGAAAATTCTATCGTTGAACAAAAATATGATTACATTACAAAAACAAATCAAATTATTAAATATCTGAATATTAAATTAAAGGAACAAGAAATTGATAAAGATATATTTGTTCTTAGAAATAATATTCTTGGACAGATTATCTATATATCCGCTAAAGTTAAAAACGAATTAATTAAACAAAACTTAAATAATCATATACATATTATTCCCGTTGAAGACGTTGCGAACTTTCATAATGAATATTATTTTTTATGATTTAACAGATTAAAATGGAAGAATATGATAAAATAATGGACTGTCTAACGAACGGGAAAGCAGAAGAATGGGAACGGTTTTCGATGCAAATTCCCGATTTTCCACACGGAAAAGACCATTTTATCCACCGGGAATGGATTATCAATGCTATCGACTGTGGTTCTTTAGCTTCTGTGGAATGGATGTTGTCGAAAAATGTGAATCTTCATTTTATTGATGACGAAGGTTATTCGGTTCTGCATACTTGTATCGAGAGAGATAATGCCGACAAATACGAAATCTTGCAACTGCTTATCGACAGTGGGGCGGATGTTAATGTCGGAAATAATCTTGCTTCCATGGCGATAAACAGTTGGACGCCTTTGCATCTGGCGGCAGCCCGGAATGACCTCGACGCGATAAAGATACTTTTGGAAAACGGCGCTGACAGTTCCCTGAAAACTATTATCGACAATTATTGTAATGCCGAAGAGGAAGCGACAATTTTAGGACAAAACGAAGCCGCAGATTTTATACGGAATTATCAATCAGCAAAAAAACAAAAAAACAAAAAAACAAATCAACAAAAAACAAAAAACAAATCAACAAAAAACAAAAAACAAAAAACAAAAAACAAATCAACAAATCAACAAAAAACAAATCAACAAAAAACAAATCAGCAAATGAACAACCGACTTATGACTTACGACTTATGACTTACGACTACTATCTCAAATCCACCACTTCGGCTTTGGGATATTTTGTGGTGTCGAAGTTGAACGTTTTATCGTCTATTGTTAAATTCGGGGTGATTTTATCTACGTTTATGGTGTAATTATTTCCGTCTTTTCCGAAGTATTTTATTCGCAGCGGGTGGTTTGTGGTTTTTTCTATATGCAAGCGTAGTATTGAGTATGCGGCGTTTTTGTCTTTCGGATAAAAATCAATTTCGTGCAATTCTTTTTGGTTTTCGGTGATAGTTTTTTTATAGCTGTATTTCATATCTTTTCTATCGACTGTAAAAAATTTCACAGGATTATCGTTCATTTCATCGCTATCAAAATCGGTTGATGTTATGTTTATTTCGTCAACATCTTTCATATACAGCCATTTAGTTTTGCCATCGCAATAAATTTCTGAATTGGGCATGGTGATTTTAAATTTGCTGAAATCTTTTCCTTTGGCTGTTACTCTTCCGTTTTCTGTGTCGGTGATTTGGTTTTGATTATCTTCGTGCATTATATTAAAATCAATACTGACAGAAGTGTAGCTGTTGATTTTCTTTGTCATAGCATCTAATATTTTACGGGCATCCTGCGCCATAACAATATTTGCCGACAAAAATATTAATATAATTATTGCTGATATTTTTTTCATTATTTATGATTATTTTAAAAGTCGATTTTGTGTTTTCGTGTATTTATAAAGCCGATAAAAATAATTGCGATTGCTGCAAGTATAAGAGTTTTATTGCGTTCGGATGCTTTTACGCGGGCAACAATGGTGCTGTAATCGGTTGTCGTAAGTTTGTTTATTTCGTCGGTTGATGGGATATTTTTGTACGACCATTTTGCCAAAATATTTCCATCTTTTATCAGCAATAATCCCGGATTTGAGCGTATCATTGTTTTTATTGATGTGTCGTCGCCAAAGCAGAACGGATACAGAGCATTGGTTTTTTGCACAAAAATTTCCGCATCTTCATAACTTGATGATGTGTATGCATAAAAATCAAAATTATCGGTAATTAAGCAAAAATCGGCGATTTTGTTCACTTTGTCAATGTTGGAAATATCAATTCCATCAATTTTTCGCAGCGTGAGAATGAAGGTAAATTTATCGTTGTAAACAATATCTGCCGTAATGTCATCGCCATCTGTGTTTCGCATTTCAAGGTCGTGAATTGGCGGCTCGTAGCCTTTTTTTACGAGTTCCGATTTTACATCAACATAAACCCAAGTCGAGTCGTTCCAAGGAAAATTTGTGTCGTTAAATTCTTGTGTTTCTCCATCTTTCGAGTAATAATATGTTGTTTTATATTCGTCGTGCGGCGCGTCTTCGGGATGTTCCATCGCTTGCGGAATATTTGTTCCCACTTTGTAAGGCATAAAATCGATGACAGGAAGATTTTTTAAACAATATAATTCAATGCCAACTGCGAACGCAAAAAATGCGATTGCAATTATCCATTCTATAATGCATTTTGCAACGGGCGTATAATTTTTTCGCCAAATAAATATGAATATCACAAACGGCATTGCTGCAAGATTTTTCAGAAATGTAGCGGTGTTTGACAGCACAAGCGCATCGCCGAAACATCCGCAATCTTTTACAACATCGCCTTTTACGGCAATATAAAATGTGAGAACTGTGAAAAATAACATGAACAGCAAAACGCACCACGCTACAAGTTTCATGTGTACTCGCGCCAGCAAACATAATCCCATCACAAGTTCGGCGGCAATAATCAATATCGAAAACGTTAGCGCCAAAGGCATTAAAAATTCGATATGCAGACTTTCAAAATATTCGCCGAGTTTATATGTAAATCCAAGCGGGTCAACGGCTTTCACGTATCCCGAAAACACAAAAAGAATTCCTATTAAAATTCTGCTTATGTGGCTTAAAATAATCATTGTTTTTTTCATTTTTCTGTTCCTTTTTAATTATAAGACGAGCAATGCGATAAAACGTTACAGTCTTGTTGTTTTAATTTTTATATGTTTGGTAAATTTTTAATTATTTGTTCAAAAATTTGTTGTGGAGCAAGCATATTACCGCCTTCTAACGTGCAATTTACGATTTTAAAATTTTCGTCTGTCGCCTGTTGTGCAATATAAATGCTGCGAACACGGCGTTGCAGTTCAAGATTAGTTTCGTGAATATCTTGTTTACCATTGAGATAACCTCTGTCATCGCCGTTGCGCGTTTCGTTTAATTTATTTTCGGTAAACGAAAACGGCACATCAAGAAAAACACTTATATCAGGTTTTGGGATTTTGAAATAATTGTATTCAAGTTCAAAAATCCACTTGTGCAATGCGTTTCGGTCGTTTTCGTTTTCAATTTTTGCACACTGATACGCAATGTTTGAATACACGTATCTATCTGCAATCACAGTATAATCCTGCTCTATCCAACTGTTTATTTTGTGAGCCGCATCGTGCCTGTCTTCGGCAAAAAGCATAGCAACGATGTAGGGATTTACATCATCAACTTTTCCGAAATCGCCGCGCAAAAACTTAGCAATCATTTCTCCGAAAAAAGGCGCGTCAAATCTGGGAAAATGAATATATTTATTTCGTTTCTTTTTGCTTTCGAAATAATTTTCCAACAATTTTATTTGTGTTGATTTACCTGCGCCGTCAAGACCTTCGAGTACAATAAACATTTTTATTATCCTTGTAAAATTTTATTTGCAAAGGTAAGTAAAATATGAAAAATAAAAAATTGTTTGTCGATTTCAATTACGAATTACGAATTACGAAACACGAAGCACACAGATTACACAGATGTTACAGATTTTCACAGATAAAAAACAAACATAATTTGATTTACATATTTAAAAACCGACCAAATACCAACGACCAAATACCAGCGACCAAATACCAACGACCAAATACCAAATAATACCACCGACCAAAAATTTTTTCAAAAAATATTGTACTTATTTGAAAAAATATTAATTTTGCACAAAGTTATGCGAAGCATATATTGTAAAACGGTACAAAAAACGAATAAAACAAAAACGAAATAGTTATATTTATTATTAAAAATTATTATATTTATTAACAAATAATATGCAAATAATTTAGTGTAAAATTAGAGTAATGACGCTATCGCAGTTATGTTGTATTTATCGTTAATTTATTAATAATTAATTAAATTACTAATATGAAAATAGATAATATTCACTTTGAAAATTTGAGCGGTGAAGCGCATTATGAGTATCTTATTGCGTTCAGAAACTTACTTTTGAGTTTCCCCGAAATACAGGCGTTGGTAGATTCGCCGTATGATGTTTTTATTGCTTTATTGCAAAAAGAAAAGCAAATGGCAAGTGCCACTGCGGTATTAAAAAATACTGATACTCAGAAAGTTGTTGATGCC
Organism: Prevotellaceae bacterium; assembly: GCA_031289895.1. Lineage (GTDB taxonomy): Bacteria > Bacteroidota > Bacteroidia > Bacteroidales > UBA932 > JAIRKV01. The sequence goes on along the minus strand of JAITOP010000058.1, from coordinate 6,495 downwards.
AATCATCGGGTATGTTTTAATATTGTAAAAATTAACCGAACGAATATTTCGTTGATGCATGATTCCGATTCGGCGGTGGCTGAGGCGGCACAAAGTCTGCATAAACGTATAAACGTTTTTAACAATACGCCGAAAAACACATATCACGACGAAATCGTAGCAGTAAATTCGCTGCTTGCCGACCTGCACAGTAATGAATATGCCGAAAAAATAAGCGCAGCGGGACTTACATCATGCCTTGGCGATTTGCAGGAATCCGAAGCAGAATTTGAGCAATTGCTTAGTTTGTGCAATATCGAACAAATACAACAATTAAATGAAAATCTTAAAAGTTTACGCAAAGAAATAGAAGAAGTTTACATTCAAATGGCAAATATTATCAACGATGATGCCGATAATTACAGCAAATTTATCAAGCAACTTAATGCTAAAATAGATTACTTTAACAGGCTGATAAATAATGCAACAAAAAAAGAATCGGCGTAAATCATAAAAAAACAATTACGAATTACGAAATTACGAATTACGAAATTTGTAGTATCATAAACTTTATAACTTTATAAACTTTATACTTTATAAACTTTAAAAACCTTTACATCTCAAATCGTTTTTTGATAAATTCTGCCAAAAAATTAACTGTTTGCTCTTCGCCAAGCACTGATATGTCAACGGAAATATTGTAGGACTCGCAATGTCCCCAGCGTTTGTTGGAGTAGTAGTTGTAGAACGATGCGCGGCGTTTGTCAAATTGTTTAATAAGGTCGAGCGCTTTTTGCTCGGTAACATTCAGTCGATTGCAGATTCTTTGAGTTCTGTCGGCAACCGACGAATGTATGAAAATGCTTGCTACATTGGGATTATTGCGCAAAATGTAATCGGAACAGCGACCTACAAATACGCACGATTTTTCTTCGGCAAGTTTTAAAATCACATCCGATTGTATTTTAAACAGCATATCGTTTGAAAAATAATTTTCGTACTGATAATTTCCAGCAAATACGCCTTCGAATATCCTAAAAGCATTATTAAATTTAGGTTTTTCGTCAACATTTTCGAAATATTCGGGTGCAAAACCAATTTCTTTTGCTGCAAGCGTTATCAGTTTGTTGTCGTAATATTCAAATCCAAATAAATCAGCAAGTTTCACGCCTGTTTCGTGTCCTCCGCTGCCAAATTGTCTGCCTATGGTTATTATTTTGTTTGTGTTCATAATTAATGTATAAATAAGGTTTTACAATTATTACATTTTTTACTTTTTCAATATATTAAATTGCCGTTGTAACAATATCACTGCCAAAATGGTAGAGAGAAAATCGGATATAGGAATACTTAGCCAGATACCTGTTAATCCTAAAAATTTCGGAAGAATTAAAATCAACGGAACTAAAAAAATCAATTGTCGTGTTGTCGATAAAAATATTGCTTGTTTGACTTTTCCTATCGACTGAAAAAAGTTGGCTATTACCATCGAAATTCCGACAATTGGAAATACTGCCAGCGTAATGCGCAAGCCGGTTACAGCATATTCGGTTTGTTGCTGGGTGAGTAAAATATTTTCGCCCGAAATGCTGTCTTTTTGCGAAAACAACATTGCAAGTTGCAGCGGAAATAATTCGCCGATAATAAACGCAAATGTTGTGATGCCTGTTGCCGCAATAACCGATAGTTTCAGAACTTTCATAACTCTGTCGAATTGTTTTGCGCCGTAATTATATCCTGCAATGGGCTGCATTCCTTGCGTCAATCCAAGCACTACCATTGCAAAAAATATAACAATGCTGTTTATAATTCCATACGCTCCTATGGCTAAATCGCCGCCGTGAGCAAGCAATGCGGTGTTAAAAAGTATCACCACCAAACACGAGCAGATATTAATCATAAACGGCGACATTCCTATCGAAAATATCCCCAAAACAACTCGTTTTTTCAACGCATATATTCCTTTTTGAAAACGTATAAAACTGCTTTTCTTCATAAAATGTGCGCTTACCCATATCAAAGCAACTATTTGCGCAATGATTGTTGCAATAGCAGCTCCGCGTATTCCCCAGCCGAATTTGAAAATAAAAATCATATCCAAAATGGCATTTATTATTACGGCTATAAACGTTGTGTACATTGCTTTTTGCGGATAACCAGACGAGCGCATTATGTTGTTCATTCCCAAAAAAACGTGGGTGATAATATTTCCGCCGAGAATTATTTGCATATAATCGCGTGCAAAACTTATTGTATTTTCTGTTGCGCCAAAACAATATAAAATAGGGTCTATGAAAAGCAGCCCTAAAATCATTATTGCCGCACCCAGAATAATGTTGAGCATTATTGCGTTTCCGAGAATCTGATTTGCGCCCCAATTATCTTTTTGCCCCATTTTTATTGCAACAAGAGTAGAACCGCCCGCACCGACAAGCGAACCAAAAGCCGCCGAAATATTCATAAGCGGAAAGGTAATTGCTAAGCCCGAAATTGCCAATGGTCCAACAACATTGCCTATAAATATTCTATCGACAATGTTGTAAAGCGAGGCTGCAACCATTGCCGTAATTGCCGGTACTGAATATTGTATCAATAATTTTCCTATACTCTCTGTTCCTAATACTGTGGGATTATTTTTATCTGCCATATCTCAATTCAAAATTCTAATTATTTCAACTGCAAAAGTAATAAAAAAATTAGTCATAAGTCATAAGTCGTAAGTCATTAGTTGTAAGTCATTAGTCGTAAGTTGGTTGTTGATTTGTTTTTTGTTGGTTTGTTGGTTTGTTTTTTGTTGATTTGAATTAGCACACAGATAACGCAGATTAAACAGATTTTCGCAGATAAAAATCAATTACGAATTACGAAATTTGTAAAATAATAAACTTTCTAACTTTAAAAACTTTCTAACTATCTAACTATCTAACTTCTTGGTTCTTGTCTCTTAATTCTTAATTTTTAATTTTTAATTCTTAATCACATTCTGATAATCGTAATTCCCGCGCCTCCAAAGTCGGGATGTTCATCGCCGATATATTTAATGTCGGCAACGTTTTTCAGGATGTTGCGAATTTGTGTTCGCAAAATTCCGTTTCCTTTGCCGTGCAAAATTTTTAATTCCGAGCAGCCAACCATCATGGCTTCGTCGATAAAATTTTCTATCACCGGTATTGCCTCTTCGGCTCTCATTCCGCGCACGTCGATGCTTGGTCTGAAATTAAGTTGCATTGCCGATATGTCGAATGCCATTTGAGGTTGCACGGTTCGTGTGTTGCGGCGGCTTTGTCGGTATTCGTTTTCGCTCACTGTTTCTACATTTTCGGCGTTGATGGTTGTAATTATATTTCCGTAATTTATTAAAACGTTTTTTTCGCTTATTTTCACAATTTCGCCTATTGCGCTTTGCCCTTTTATGCGCACTTTCGAGCCTGTTGTTATTTGATTTTTGTTGTTATCATTATCATTTTCGTAGTCGGATTGTTTTTGTTGGTTTTTCTTTTCGGCGCGTTTTTGCTGAATTTTTTTAAGCGTATCTATTTTTTTGTCGATATTGTCAGTTTCTGTGTTTTTGTTTTCGCTCAAAGTATCTTGTTTGAAGCTGTCTAACTGTTTGCGAGCGGTGAGTGTCTTTTCTTTTTCGGCTTGATTTTCCTTTATTATTCGTATCGTATTTTCAATTTGTTTATTTGTATTTGCAAGCAATGCAGCGGCATCTTCTTTTGCTTTTGCGATAATGGTTTTGCGCTCGGCGTTAATTTTTTTGAGTTCTTTTTCGTATTTTTCGGTAATTTCTTCGAGATATTTATCTGTTTGCTTGATTTTATTACGTTTTTGTTCCCAATATCGGCGGTCGCGGGCAATTTCGCGCAAACTTTTTTCGATATTTATTTGTTTGTCGCCAAGTTTTTCGGAGGCTATAGCCAAAATATCTTCGGGCAAACCGATTTTTCGGGCAATTTCAAAAGCAAACGAACTTCCGGGAATACCGATTTCGAGTTTAAACAATGGTTGAATTTTTTGAGTATCGAAAAGCATTGCTCCATTGATAATTCCCTTGTTGTTTGCTGCAAAATGTTTGAGATTTGTGTAATGTGTGGTTATAACTCCAAAAACGTGGCGTTGAGCAAGTTGTGTGAGTACCGCTTCGGCAATCGCGCCGCCTATTACAGGTTCTGTTCCTGTTCCAAATTCGTCAATCAACACAAGACTTTTTTCTGTCGCATTTCGCAAAACGGTTTTCATATTCAAAAGATGCGAACTGTATGTGCTTAAATCGTTTTCGATAGATTGTTCATCGCCAATATCAATAAAAATATCGTTGAAAATTCCAAATTCCGAATCAGCGGAAACCGAAACCGTAAAACCGCATTGCAGCATATATTGCAGCAATCCTGTTGTTTTCAGGCACACTGATTTTCCTCCGGCATTTGGTCCCGAAATTAAAAGTATATGTTTTTCATTATCAATACTTAAATTTAGCGGAACAACCTGTTTATTTTCTTTTTTCAGCGTTTGCATCAGCAGTGGATGTTTTGCTTGCCGGATATTCAGTTTTGTCTGATTTTCAACTATTGGCATCACAGCGCCAATGGCAATGCCGAACTTGGCTTTGGCACGAATAAAATCAATTTCACCTATAAAATTGCCGATAATTAAAAGTTCGCCGATATACGGACGAATAAAATCGGCGGTGGCAATAAGTATTTTTATGATTTCGCGCTGCTCTTCGTGTTCAAGAGTTTTTATTTCGTTGTTAAATTCCACAATTTCTATCGGTTCGATGTAGGCAGTTTTTCCTGTTGCCGATTCGTCGTGAACAAAACCTTTTATTTTCTTTTTATTTGCAACATTTACAGGTATTACCATTCGTCCGTCGCGCACCGAAATTGTTGCATCATCGTCAACAATTCCCGAACTTTGCGCCGATTTAAGAATGTGATATATTTTTTTGCTGATTTGTTGCTGATAATTTATAATATTTCTGCGTATATTCTGCAATTCGGGCGAGGCATTGTCTTTTATCTGTCCCGATTTATTTATCACATCTTCGATTTTTGCCAATACAGCAGGAAAAAGCGTGATTTGTTTTGTGATTTTTCTTAATTCGGAATATTTACTTTCATCGCTTTTTTTGAACCATGCTGCAATATCTTTTGCGCTGTGCAAGGCTTTCAGCAAGTCGAACAACTCAACGGCAAGCATATAAGTTCCGTTAATCGCAATTTTTTTCAGAAAGTCGTTTATATCAACATAAACACATTCGGGAAAACTATCTTCCAATCTGATAATAGTTTGCATTTCGCTTGTTTGCCTCAGTTGCATGCAAACAAAATCGTAATCAGCCGAAAACCCAACGTCTTGCAATTTACGTTTAGCAAGCCTTGTAGTACAATGAGTTTCAACCATATTGCGAATTTTATCAAACCCAATTTTTGTTTCGTATGTTTCAGGATAAATCATTATTTTTTTATTGAATAATACTGCGAAATTAGAAAAACTATTACAAAGTACGAAAAAAAATGTCTGAATCAGGATTTACATGATTTTTGGATTAATACCAAACAGCTATCAAATAGCGTCTAAAATCCACTTAAATCCCATGATTGATTTAACTGTATCTTTGTCCAATTCTAAATCAGATAAAGCCACAACCAATGTATCTTCAACTTCTTGCATTGACATGAGTGTCTTGTTCTTAAAGCCATAATATGTTCAAACAACCTGAGTTCGATTAATAAAAAAGAGATAATTGATAATCATCCATCACCGTGTCAAATTTGAGAGAAGGCTTTTTTGGGAAAAACGAAATAAGCTATCAAAGCAGAGAGATTATTTGTGATGAAATTAGAGAATGAACGATGTCCGTAATGTTCTATTTGACACATAATTTTCAATTCATCATGGATTGTTTCGATGATAGAACGTTTGCGAAGTAATATTTTGTCTTTTAGCTCTAATAATGTGTTTTTCATATTATTACGAATGTAGGTAATGAGATGTACTCCATCAATAAATAATATTTCAGTAAGTTTTTTGGATATATATCCTTTATCGGCATAAAGTTTTCCTTTTATATTTTCAAGAAATTTGGGATTATACAAGGGTTCTCTGTCGTCAACATTTGCTTGTGTGATAGCAAAATTGAGTATTTCGCCTTTATCGTTAACTATCAAATGTAATTTGAATCCGTAAAACCAGCCCATAGTACTTTTCCCTACTGTGGCTATGTCTTTGAATATTTTGTTTCGTTTTATGCGTTTATTTTTGCAAACTGCTATTTTTGTAGAATCCACAAATGAAATACCTGTTGATTTGCCCAAACAACACATTTTCAATAAACACGTCATAGGTAAAACTACATGTTGCATTAACTCTACAAAACGATTGTAGGAAACGGTTTGAGGAAAATCGTTTGTCATGTGTTTTTGCACGTAAGACGTATAAAAATGTTTCATATTTCTAAATTCGCCAAGATAAAAAATGACCATTATTGTGATAACCTCACTATTGCTCATA
>JAITOP010000019.1 GCA_031289895.1 Prevotellaceae bacterium | reverse complement strand
CGGGCTGCTTCGTTGTGCCGCCTCGCAATGGTATGCTATTCTGCTGCTGTAATTCTTAATTCTTCCATTTCTTATCGTTTCATTGAATATTCATTGCCGTTTCATTGAATATTCATTGTTGCCGCGTTGAATATTCAGTTATGGTATCATTGAATATTCGTTGCCGTTTCATTGAATATTCATTGTTGCCGCGTTGAATATTCAGTTGTGGTATCATTGAATATTCATTGCCGTTTCATTGAATATTCATTGTCGCCGCATTGAATATTACTTTTTAGCCAGCGTTTCCAAATCTTTGAAAGTTGCATGCTGAATTGCCTCTTTCACTTCTTTGCCGGGAGTAAACCTAATGTTTAGGTTTTTGATATTCGTTGCCGTCAGTTCTTCTTTGGTGGCTACGCCTTCGCTGTTGCAAGTGAGGTAAAACGAACCCAAATCGCCTAACTGAACGCTGTGTCCATCGAGCAACAGACGCACCATAATCTTTTCGAATTGGTCTAATGCCATTTCTGCCTCTTTGCGGTTGATGGTGGTTTCGTCGGATACGAGTTTTGCAACTTCTTTTTCGCCAATCATACCAACGTTTTTAAGTACTGCGTACCATTTTTTAGGAGCTTGCGTATCCATAGGATTGCCGCGCTCGATTTTGTTGTAAAATATTGCCATAATTTTGTATATTTTAAAGTTTAATTTTATTTAGTAATTTTGCATATTCATTTAGTAATATTGTATATTTAAAGTCTAATTTCTTTCAGTTTGTCCTATAATTTACATTATGTTAAGTTTTAAATTAAATAAAATCAAAACATTAAACACTTTTTAACTTTAAAAAATGACATTGCTAAATTTGTAAGATATTGAAAAAGAAGTTAAATTTGCGCCCAAACTAAACATAATGTAAATTATAGGACAAAAATTTTTGTGCGGAGTGTTAAAAAATTAGGAAATGATGGTAAAAATGAGGTTGCAAAGTTAGAAATAAGTTTTTAAAGTTGTAAAGTTTTTAAAGTTAGAAAGTTCGTAAAGTTTTTTCAAATCAACAAAAAGCAACTAAACAAATCAACAAGAAAAATCGTAATTGTGAATTGTGTTTTCGGATTGTTTAGTCGTTCCTCTTCGCAATCACGTGCTATTAGGCACAATTTTTAATTCTTAATTTTTAATTCTTAATTTTATTTATACCTTTGCTATATGCTTTTTAAAGAAATTATAGGACAACACGAATTAAAGCGGCAGCTGATACAGACGGTAAGCGACAAGCGTATCAGTCATGCTCAGCTATTTGTTGGTGCTGAGGGTAGCGGAAATTTGGCGTTGGCTATTGCTTACGCACAATATATCTGTTGCCACGACAAGCAAGCCGACGACTCGTGCGGACATTGCAAATCGTGCATAAAATTTCAAAAACTTGTGCATCCCGATATGCACTTTGTTTTTCCGGTGAACACCACAAGTAAGGTTAAAAAAGATGCAATAAGCGATAATTTTATTTCGCAATGGCGCGAAATGGTTATACGTTTTCCATATTTTGGAGAGCGCACTTGGTACGAATTTGTTGGTATCGAAAATAAACAAGGCAATATCGGCAAGTTAGATGCCGAGGCTATTCAGCAGAAAATGAACTTTAAACCCTACGAAGCCGATTATAAATTCATGCTGATATGGATGCCCGAACGAATGAATACAACCGCCGCCAACAAACTTTTGAAATTAATAGAAGAACCGCCGCCAAATACATTGTTTTTGCTCGTTTCAAAAAATATCGAACAAATAATAAAAACAATACTTTCGCGCACGCATCTAATTAGAATTCCGCCTGTTGACGAGCAGTCTATACAACAAATGCTGACAGATAAATACGATTTATCGCCAAACGAAACGCAGGTGTTGACCCGCCTTGCTACCGGCGATGTGCTGAAAGCAATAAAAATTCACGACCGCCACGAAGCCGAACAGGATTTTTTCGACAAATTTAAACTAATGATGCGATTTGCATACGAGCAAAACTTTCCGGATTTGCTTGATTGGGCGGAAGAAATGGCGCAATTAGGTCGCGAACAGCAAAAAAGTTTTTTGTATTATTCACAACAAATGATTCGCGAAAATTTTATTCTTAACCGCCAAATGCAAAATATTGTTTATTCAATTGATAAAGAAAAAGATTTCTCTCAAAAATTTTCACGGTTTATTACGCCAAATAACGTAGAAAAAATTTATTCGGCAATAAATCTTGCCTTATTACATATCGAACACAACGGAAATCAAAAAATAATATTCAGCGATTTGGGAATAATATTCACACAATTGCTTAGAAAACTATAATTTTTGTATTTTTGTGAAAAATTAAATAAAATGAAAGATAACGAAAAAGATATAGAATATAAATTACGCGGATGTAAAATTTGTTGTAAAGACCAAGGCGAATGTAAAGCCTGTGTAAATACAAGCGGTCAAAAATTTTCTACATTCGATTGGCTTGACGATATTTATGATAAAAATGAGACAAATATTGTTGAGGTACAATTTAAAAATACACGCAAAAATTTTTATATCAACGAAAGTAATATGAACCTTAGAAAAGGAGATATTGTTGCCGTTGAAGCCACATCAGGACACGATATTGGAATTGTTTCGCTGTGCGGAAATTTAGTGAAACGCCAAATAAAAAAACGAGGAATCGACCCTGCACGCTACGAATTTAAAAAAATCTACCGCAAAGCACGCACCTCCGACATCGAAAAATGGCAAGACGCTATTTCACACGAACATACAACAATGATAAAATCGCGCCAGCTTGCTGCAAAACTTAATTTGAGCATGAAAATAGGCGATGTAGAATATCAAGGCGACAAAACAAAAGCAATATTCTATTACATTGCCGACGAGCGCGTAGATTTTCGCGAACTGATAAAAGTACTTGCCGAAAATTTCCATATTCGCATAGAAATGAAACAAATAGGAGCGCGTCAGGAAGCCGGACTTATCGGCGGAATCGGACCCTGCGGACGCGAACTTTGCTGCGCTCAATGGCTTGGCTCGTTTGTTACGGTTACAACCGGTGCGGCTCGCTATCAGGAACTATCGCCAAACCCGCAAAAACTTGCAGGACAATGTTGTAAACTTAAATGTTGCCTAAATTACGAATTAGGCGTGTATCTTGAAGCGCAAAAAGACATTCCGCGAATAAACGCCCCGCTCGAACTTATTGACGGCAATGCTTATCTTGTAAAAACAGATGTTTTGAAAAGAATAATGTATTTTTCGTATGGTCCCGAAGGCGCAGGAACAATTACAGGCGTTCCCGTAGAACGTGTAAAACAAATGCTGGAACTTAATCGCAGAGGAATAAGAATAGAAAAACTTGAAGATACGCAACCCGACAAATCGCTCAAACAACAACCAGTAACACACATCGTTGGCGAAGACAGTATTACACGATTCGACAGTAAAGGCAGAAACATCAAAGTAAATAATAATACAAATAATCAACAAAACAATAAAATAGCAAAACCCGCCGAAAACGTTGAAAACACACAAGGCGACAAAACAAGTAAATCGCAGAACAAGAAAAACAAAAGATGGAAAAGACGGCAAAATGAAAATACAAATAACTAAAACCAAATTATTTGCAATTTTGTGCATATTTATTGCACTTGCATCATGCACCGACACCAGCGTTTATCGGAAAGGCAAACGAATTGCGCCCGAAGGCTGGGGCAAAGACAGCATAGTGCAATTCGTAGCGCCGATTGTTGATACCATCAACGATTTTGACATTTATATAAACATTCGCAATACAAACGATTATCCGCTGCAAAACCTTTTTGTGTTTGTGCAAACCACGTCGCCGCTCGGAAATACCATCGTTGATACACTAAACCTACCCATTGCCGACGACTACGGACGCTGGACAGGCAAAAGCGTTTCGCGCATTTGGGAAAACGATTTTTTATATCGCCGAAATGTGAAATTTGCAAATCAAGGCGAATATACTTTCACCATACAACAAGGTATGCGCAACGATATTCTGAACGGAATAAGCGATGTAGGTATTGAAATACGACCGGTTTTATAATGTGATAATTTGCTAATGTGATTAATGTGTTAATATGATAATGTGTTAATATGTTAATTTGATAATGTGCTAATATGTTAATTTGATAATGTGCTAATATGTTAATTTGATAATTTGATAATTTGATAATGTATTAATATGATAATGAGAAAATTACACAAAGAAACATGGAAAATCCTGTTATGGATTAAATGATGATAAATAAACAAATTATAAAAGATGACAAAAAATCCCGTTAGGAATTGTATGTTGGTAGAAATACAAATATCCCCATTGTTCGACCCCGTTAGGGGTCGTATGTGGTGTGGACATTCGTTTTCTATAAATATTTGAATCCTTCGGATTCATTCCATCTTTTATAGATTATTTATTTTTTGTTACTAAATGTTTTATAAACTTAATAAAAATGAGCGGAAAAGATAAACAACGAAAATTCAACGAAAACACCACATTTACATCCCTTTATCAGCCTGCGCTTGATGAGTTTTTCGATAAAGATTACAAATTGAAAGGAAAATGGAACACCGAAGTTTTCGCCAACAATAATCCTATAATTCTCGAACTCGGCTGCGGAAAAGGCGAATATACAATAGCGCTATCGCAAAAATTTCCCGATAAAAATTTTATAGGTATTGATATTAAAGGCGCACGCTTGTGGAAAGGTGCTAAATTTGCTCACGAAAACAAACTTGCAAACGTTGCATTTATCCGCACCCGCATCGACTTTATAACATCTTTTTTTGCCGAAAACGAAATTGCAGAAATATGGATAACCTTTGCCGACCCTCAACTAAAACGCGACAGAAAACGATTGACAGGCGTGATGTTCCTAAACCGATACAAACAATTTTTGACCAACAACGGAACGATACACTTAAAAACCGACAGCCGTTTTTTGCACGAATACACGCTTGCCCTTGCCAAACAAAACAACCTGAAAATAACAGAAGCCAACAACAACATTTACGGCAGCCACCGCGCCGACGAAATTTTATCAATAAAAACCTTTTACGAACAACAATTTCTTGCGCAAAACATCGCAATAACCTACCTCGCATTTTGCCTCAGCCACGCCGCCACGCTGCA
>JAITOP010000395.1 GCA_031289895.1 Prevotellaceae bacterium | reverse complement strand
TTTTTATCAACAAAATCAATCAATCTTATCTTTGTAATTTTCTGCACGTTGGCGAAGAAACTGCGCCATGCCTATTTTCAGTTCTCCATACGAAATATCATTGCCTAAGGCGATTTTTGCTGTCGATAAAGCCAATGTGTCGGCTTTTTCAAAATATTTTATGATTTTTTTAAGTTTATCGGGTACAATTAGTTGCTGTGCCGTAATTTTGCCTTTTGCCACAAAATGTGCCAAATGTTCTTCTATTGTGCTTTGCGCAAAACCGCGCTCGGCTGCTATTTCGGCAATGCTTTTTCCTTGTCCGAAAAGGTTAAAACTAACAAGTTTCGTATCTTCTTTTGTCTGTTTTGTTTTGATTTTTGTTTCCGGTTCGTTTTTCTGTATCTCTCTCAAAATCATTTGTCTGTCTATATTGTTATCTTCGCAGTATTTCTGTATTATTTCTATAATTTCAGAGCCAAACATATCTATTTTTTTATCACCGAAACCGTTTATTTGTTTCAACGTTTTTTTGTCGGCAGGCAAATAATTTACTAAATCGTACAGCTCTTTTTGCGAAAACACAAAAAACGCAGGGCGATTGAGTTCCGCAGCCTTTTCGGTGCGCCACGCACGAAGTTGGTTAAACAAAGCAGGATAAGCGATATATTCGCTGTCAACCGCTGCAAATTTGGGCGTGGCTTTGGGTTTTTCTTTTTCAATTGTTGCTACGGCTTTGGCATTCAGCAAGGTAGCCAGATTAAAACCCGAATCGCAGGCAACAAAACATTCGTATTTTACTCGCGCATCGCTATCCAAACGGCTTACCGCCTCGTTCAATGACTTTTTTATGGCTTTATTGTCAATATCAGTATCGGCTTTCAAAATGGCATCTAAGATATTGATTTTCACTTTATCAGAAAAATATTTTGATGCCTGAATTATACGTTTTTGCAAAGCATCGTTTTTTTCTACATCCGATTGTTGCGATAAAAGATTTTTTATTTGAGGTAAAAACTTGTCAGCCACATCAATAATTTCTGTTTTTACAGCAATATTAAGTTGCTGAAACAATTTTTTTGTAGATTCGGGAATACTTCCCTTATTTTCATTGATGATTTTTTCTATATAAGAAATGCGACTACGGAAAAATCCAAACGCAAAAAGTTCGTCCAATAGCTCATGTTGATAAGCAATTCGCGCCGTTTCAAACGTGGTTTCGTTTGATTGATTTTGTTTGATATTTTCATTAAAACCGCTTACCGTTTTGTCGCTGATAACACTGTAATCGCGAATAGGAGTGCTAAGTACCAAACCTTCAAGCGTTTTGCAGCGACTTAAAGCCACATACACCTGACCGTGAGCAAACGATGCCTGAGCATCAATTATTGCATGTTCAAACGTCAATCCCTGACTTTTGTGGATAGTAATTGCCCACGCAAGTTTCAGCGGATATTGTATAAACGAGCCGTCAATTTCTTCAACTATCTCATTTGTAGTTTCGTTAAGGCTATATCGCACGTTGTCCCATTTTACGGGAGTAACGCTCAGCTCCTCGTTTTCGCCCGCACAAATCACATTTATAATATCGTCTTTGATGCTTGTAATTTTTCCGATTTTTCCGTTATAATACCGTTTTTCGGGCGATGAATCGTTTTTTACAAACATCACTTGTGCATTTTCTTTCACTATCAATTCAAATTCAGTAGGATACGCATGTTCGGGAAACGCGCCTTCTATTTTCGCCTTAAATCGCTGTGCTTTGCCATTCAGCACAGTTAATTTATTTTCGTTGATACGCTGCACCTGCGCATTGTGAGTGCAAAGCGTGATGTAACCATCGCTTTCTTTCGGTTTGAAATCGGGTATATAACGTTGATTAAGAGCGTCAAGAGTTATTTTATCCATATTATTTTCGCGCACATTGTTAAGAATTGAAATAAAATAACCGTCTTGTTGACGAAAAACATGAGTAAGCTCGATGCTGATAAACGAAGTTTCGCGTAAAACCTTACTGCTGAAAAAGAAAGGAGTATCGTAATGCTTATTTAAAATTTCCCTTTCGTCATCTTTCACCACAGGCGCAAGTTGTTGAAGGTCGCCAATCATCAATAATTGAACGCCGCCAAAGGGTTTGATATTTCCACGAATACGCCTGAGAACAAAGTCGATAGCATCAAGCAAATCGGCTCTCACCATACTTATTTCGTCAATCACAAGCAGGTCGAGACTACGAATAATATTAATTTTTTCTTTGCTCATGCGCATTTGGTTAATATTCATTTTGTCGGCACTAAGTTGCATACCAAAAGGCAGTTGAAAAAACGAATGTATTGTTACACCACGCGCATTAATAGCCGCTACACCTGTTGGCGCAACAACTATCATTCGTTTTAACGATTTTTCGCGCAACGAATGTAAAAATGTAGTTTTTCCAGTGCCTGCTTTCCCTGTCAGAAAAATGTGCTGCCGCGTGTATTGAACATACTTGTCGGCAAGTTCCAACTTTTGATTTGTTTGCATAAAAATAAATATTTTAACTTACTCCGTGCAAAATTACGAAATTAAATTAAGAATTAAAAATTAAGAA
>JAITOP010000385.1 GCA_031289895.1 Prevotellaceae bacterium | reverse complement strand
TTTGTTCTTTGATGGCTTCTATTGCCACTTGCGCCTTAAAGGCGGCTGTAAATTTTCTCCTGCTTTTCATTTTCCAAAATTAAAACTTTTTTTTGTCTTAACTTGCTGTCCGAATTTTGGTGGACATTATAATATCGAAAATATGGACATGGAGATTATGCTGATATTGAAACAGGTGAGGGTTATTGGATTTCGATGATTAAACGAAATGGAGATGATAGACATTGGGCTGGTTCTGGTATAATTATGATTGACAGAAGCGCTGTTGATGAATATCTTAAATACAGAGGTTTAACAAAATTAAAAGACTCAAAATACGCGATAATAGATATTATTGAAACTAAACAACCAATAGATTTTTATGATGTATCAGAATGAAAAATAGCAATCATAATTTAACTTATAATCTGCTATTTATATAAAAATTGTAAACACTAATATTAAAATAATTTCACTCAAAATACCAATAAAGTATAGTTATTTCTTTTGATTTTGACATATCGGCGGGGTTTGTGCCTTTGCGTCCTTCGGGAACGGGAGATTTATATTTTCTAAAATGTTCAATCCACGCGGTGGTTATTTTTCCTTTTTCGTCGCTGAAACTCATCTTTTTTGCTTTGAATATCGGTTTGCCGTTTTTGTTTTTGTAGGCAAGATATACCAATTCGCTGCAATAATATTCGTCGTTGTCGGGATTGTAAACGTAATCGTAAGGTTTGCCTATGTATTTTTCGGCATTTGCAATCGACTGTGGTATAATATCAAAATACTTGCTGTTCAAGCGTGCTGCGGCTACAATTGGTTTTCCGTTAAATTTACGTGCATCGTTCAAAAAAGTATCAATCGTAGTTTTGCGAACTTTTGGCGTAGTTGCTTCAATCACAAATATTTCGCCATTTTCTATCGAAACGATTCCTACATGAGTGTATGTTACGCTGTCGGCACCGGAAGTTACTTCGGTAATTGCGTTGCTTAATGTGCTGCTTTTTCCTACCTGAAACAGCAAATCGCCTGATTGTAAGTTAAATTGAGCAAAAATATTTGTTGTGCATACAAGCAGACTAATCAATAAAATTATTTTTTTCATATCCTTTTTCATATTTTTACAAAGAAACAAATTAATCTGCGAATATGCTAATTTATTTCTTTTCATCAAAATTTTTATTGTTTGCATTCAGTCGTTTTCGTGTGTTTTCAATGGTTTGGCGAAATGTGTTATATTCTGTTTCGGTAAAAAGTTGTCGGTTGCTGTAAAATTTACTTGCGGGTATAATATAAAATTTCGTTTTTCCGTATTCTATAGGTCGATGGCGCAAAATAAGCGAATATTTGCAGTCAATAATTTTTGTTGATGCGGCGTTTTTCACTATCGCGATATGGGCTATTGCGCCAATATCGGTGTGTTCGTAATTTTGACCTGATACGGCGTTTCCAAGCGAATAAACAATTGCCGAAGTAATGTTTCCCTCAGTATCGGTGCGGGTTTCCATCGGTTGAACAACATGAGGGTGGGAACCAATGATTAGGTTTATGCCCTGCGAAATCATAAATTCGGCAAGCATTTTTTGTTCGTAATTTTGTTTCAACTCATATTCCAATCCCCAATGGATAATACAAATTATCATATCAGGATTATATTTTTTTGCAAGTTTAATATCTTTTGACATTTCGGCGGTATCTATCAAATTTACAATATTAGGATAGGTAACAGGCAGTCCGTTAGTTCCGTAAGTATAAGATAAAAATGCAAGACGAAATCCTTTTGTATCAATAATCTGAGGATATGAAAATGTTTTTTCGGAAACATTTCTGTATGTTCCAACATGATACATTCCTAACTCGTCGAGAACATCCAGAGTGCGCGAAACGCCTTTTTCGCCTCTGTCGCAACTATGATTATTTGCTGTTGACAACATATTAATTCCCGCTCGTTTTAATGTTTCGGCAATTGCATCGGGTGCGCTGAAACAGGGATAACCGCTGTATGGCACTCCTGCCAAAGTAAGTTCGAGATTTGCGGCTTTAAAATCGGCATATTTAATTTCGTCGGCAATAAACGAAAAACACGACTCGTAATTATATGTTCCGTCCGACATTTTTGCAGCATTTATTTGTGGCAAATGCTGCATTATATCGCCAATAAAAACAAGGCGCAAAGTATCGCTGCAAAACGAATAATTTGTGAATACAAAATAAATACTGACAAGCAAAAACAACCGTTTCATAAAAATAATTTTACGATAATTAAAATATTTTTTTTGCTTCGTTTTTGAGCATATTTATTGCTGCCGTAATCATATCGCCTTTTCCGTCTCCGGCATAACTTTCTACAATTAATCGGGCAAGTTCTATAGCCGAATTATCGACATTTGTTTTAGCCGCCGACTCGTTTATATGCATTATTACGCTTTCTTTTGCCGCTTTCACTGCCTCCCAAGCATCGTTGCTGACATAAAGTTGTTGCGAAAGATTATGCTCAAACTCTTCGCGTACAACGGCAAGCAATAACAAATGCAAATCCTGATTACTTATGTTTTGCTGATGCGTGCGCACAACAATCGAAGTAGGAGATATGCGCTCCAAAAGAAGTATCAGCCGTTCGTAGGCTTGCAAACGCATTGTAATTGTTGTTTGCCGCGATGTTTTTTTTAATATGAAATTTCGTTGTGCCTCATCGTTTCGCAACATTTTTTGCAAAACAAAATACACGCTTATCGCAACAAGCAGCGCAGGCGATATAAAAAATATCAGTTGTGTAAAATCGTTCATAACATTATTTTAAAAGTATTGCACAAATGTATGAAAAAAAAATTAAAAATTAAGAATTAAAAATTAAGAATTTTGGTTAATAGCCACGAATTACACGAATCAACACGAATACCGAATACCGAATACCGAATACCGAATACGGAATACTGAATACGGAATACCGAATACGGAATACTGAATACTGAATACAGAATACGTGAATACCGAATACGGAATACCAATAAAAAATTCGTAATTCGTAATTAAGTAATATATTTGCACTCGAAAAATAAATTATTATGACACAAAAAAAGAAAAAAATAATATTGTTTGTATTGGGTTTATTGCTTTGTATTTTTGCTTTTATCGGATATCAATTCTATAAATATTTTTACAAATCCAATATTAAAATTGCCGAAACCGATTATCTTTATATCCCAACCGGCTCGAATGTTGACGATGTTTTTAATATTCTTGAAAAGAAAAATATTATTAACGATATAAATACATTAAAAAGTGCAGCATCTTTTTTGAAATACACTAAGGTAAAACCCGGACGGTATAAAATAAGCAAAGGCATGACAAACAAATCGTTGATAAATATGTTGCGTTTGGGAAATCAGTCGGCAGTGCGAATAACTTTTTCGGGGAACATACGCAGCAACGAAAAAATTGCATCCATCGCATCCCGATATTTAGAATCCGATTCGGTGTCGGTTTTGCAGGCTTTGAATGATAATGATTTTCTCGGTAAATTTGGTTTTGACAGCCGAACGGTGCTGGGAATGTTTATTCCAAATACCTACGAACTATATTGGAACACCGATGCCGACGGACTTATTGAACGAATGTACCGCGAATATGAAAATTTTTGGAACGATAGCCGAAAAATAAAACTGCAGCAAACAGGTTTGACGCAAGCAGAAGTAAGCGTTATGGCGGCGATAGTTGCCGAAGAAACAAACGTAACCGACGAAATGGCTGCGATTGCGGGCGTTTATATGAACCGCATAAAATCGGGAATGTTGCTGCAAGCCGACCCTACCGTAAAATTTGCCATTGGCGATTTTTCTATTCGCAGGGTATTGAACAAGCATCTCGATTACGATTCTCCATATAATACTTACAAATATAAAGGTTTACCGCCGTCGCCCATTTGTATGCCTTCGATAGCGGCAATAGATGCCGTACTTGATTACGAGCATCATGACTATTATTATTTTTGCGCCAAAAGTGATTTTTCGGGCAGACATACATTTGCAAAAACACTTGCACAACACAACTCAAACGCACAAGCTTACCAAAAAACTTTAGATAAATTAAAAATTAAAAATTAAGAATTAAGAATTAGGGAAGTGATTAATGTGAGAATGTGATTAATGTGAAAATGTGAGAATGTGATTAATGTGAAAATGTGAGAATGTGATTAATGTGAGAATGTGAGAATGTGATTAATTAATCGAATAAATCGAATAACATCGAACGACTTTAGAATTAAGAATTAAGAATTAAGAATGACTAACGACTAAATACTATCGACTAAATACTAACGACTAAATACTAACGACTAAATACTAACGACTAAATACTAAATAAAAAAATTAAAAAATATGAGTTTTATAGATATAGAAGATTATAAGGCAGTGGTTGATGCTCAAACGCTTGATGTGATAAATCAATCGGATGCAGAAAACCTGCAGCGTGCAGAGCGCTACGCAATCGAAGAAATAAGTTCTTACCTGCGCAGCCGTTTTGACGTAAATAAAATGTTTGAAGCCACAGGCGACGAACGCAATCAGCAATTAGTAATGATTACCTGCGATGTGGCATTGTATCATTTAATTGCTTGGCTACCCAAACGTATAGGTTTTGAAATACGTGATATAAGATATAAGCGGGCAATAGAATGGCTCGAAACTGTGCAAGCCGGGCAAGCAACACCCGACCTGCCACCGCTTACCGACGACACCGGTGCTGACATTGGCAATCCGATAAAATTCGGCTCAATGACAAAAACCGTTTACGATTATTAACCATTAACCATTAACAATTAATCATTAAAACAATGGATATAAAAAAGTTTTTTGGTATTAAAAACCACAACGAAAAAATATATACGCCCGAAATGTTGCTTGCGCTCAATAGTGTTGACAAAAAGCGTATAAAATCGATGACAATAGAATTATCGAAAACAGCAGCCAATCTCACAAAAAAAGATATTGGCACATGGCGGCAAGCATGGCAAATGGCTGTGAACCCCGAAAACCCGCAACGGCGCAGGCTGTACGAAGTATATACAGATGTGTGTATAGATTTACACCTTTCGGGTTGCATAGGGCAGCGCGAGGGCATGGTGCTGCAAAAAGCGTTCAAATTAGTTGATAAAAATCTTAAGGAAAACCGCGAGCTTTCGGAATTATTCGAGACCGAATGGTTTAAAGATTTTGTGAAACTGACGCTTGACAGCCGCTACTGGGGACATTCGCTGATTCAGTTTGGCGATATTATTTCGGTGATGGGCAAAATGCAATTTGAGAACGTAGAACTTGTGCCGCGCGACCATGTGATTCCCGAATTTGGAGTTATAACCAAAGAAGCCGGCGACGAACCAAACAAAGGCATATCTTTCCGCACCGGCAAAATTTCGGAATGGTGCATCGAAGCCGGCAAACCTTACGATTTGGGCTTGCTGCTAAAATGTTCGCCTAATGCAATATCAAAAAAGAATATGCTTGCATTTTGGGATGGTTTTGGTGAGATATTCGGGATGCCCGTGCGAATAGGTAAAACGACATCGCGCGATGCCAAAGAAATTGCTAAAATTGAAGATATGCTAAGGTCGATGGGCGCGGAAGCGTGGGGATTGTTTCCCGAAGGCACTACAATAGAGTTTTTGGAATCGTCGCGTGGTGATGCCTTTAATGTTTACGACCAGCGTGTAAGCCGCGCCAATTCCGAAATATCAAAATGTATTCTTAATCAGACAATGACTATTGATGAAGGCGCATCGCTGAGTCAATCGCAGGTGCATTTGAAAATATTTGAAAATGTGGTTGAAGCTGATGCCGATTTTGTGCGCGATATTATAAATAACAGGCTGCTGCCTTTTATGGCTATGCACGGTTTTCCGGTCGAAAATTATCGTTTTGAATGGGACAACAGCATAGACTACACGCCCGACCAAATGCGCAGCATAGAACAAATGCTGATTAGCGGCGGTTACGAAATAGACCCGCAATATTTTATTGATAAATATAATGTAACAATAACAGGCAAAACCGAAAAACCTGCTGCAAATTTTTTCGAGTAAGCCCCGTTTATACAGCGGGGCTGAACGAGGCACTGAAATTATTGTATTCGGATACGTTGTTGCAATTATCAAAAAAAACAACAGATTTTGATAAATCGAAATTTGACGATGCAATGAAATTCCTACCCGAAAACGGCGATATCAACCCCGAAGATTTAATAAAAAAACAACCTCTCGAACTTCTTAACGAGGTAAACAAAATACTTTCAAAATCAATAACGCAGGGCATTGCAGATGCAAAGGTAAAACACGAAGTGCCTGATGAAACAATCAACGCTTTGCGCGAAAATGTGTTTGTTTTTTCGGGCATGAAAACCTATCACGAACTTAAAGAAGCA
>JAITOP010000382.1 GCA_031289895.1 Prevotellaceae bacterium | reverse complement strand
CAATTTCTATTTATTTTTAGTATTTTTGCAGTAAAATGGTTTATATATGAAATTTTTACGACGCATATTAATCGCAATATCTGTTGCAACGCTATTGTTCGTAGCGTTTTTGGCGATTTTGTTTTTTACGGAATTTAAATCGCCGAAAGAGCAAATTTTGGCTCAAAATGATTGCGAAGTTTTATCTTGCGATACATTCAGTATTCTCACATGGAACATAGGTTATGCGGGATTGGATGCGTCTATGGATTTTTTCTACGAAGGCGGAAAACAATCGCGGCAAAACGAAGAACAAACTATAGTAAATATGCAAAAAATATGTTCGTTTATCAAAAATAATGATACTGTCGATTTTGTTTTTTTGCAGGAAGTTGATATAAATTCGCGCCGTTCGTATAATATCAATGAGTTTGAGCAAATACAGTCTTCGTTGCCGCAGTTTTCGTCTTATTTTACAATAAATTACAATGCGGCATTCGTTCCTCTGCCTTTAAAAAATCCTACGGGAAAAGTGTTGTCGAGTTTGGTTTTTTGCACAAAAAATCAGGTTTGCCAATTAACGCATTATGCTTATCCCAACACAATGACATTGCCCTCGCGTGCATTTTTGTACGACAGATGTTTTACCGCCGCACGATACAATTTAAAAAACGGCAAGCAACTTGTGATTATCAACACGCACAATTCTGCATTCGACAGCGGAAATCAGCGCATCGAAGAAATGAATTTTCTGAAACAATTTGTAACCCGCGAGTACAATATTGGAAATTATGTTGTAGTGGGCGGCGACTGGAATCAAACTCCGCCATCCTGCGACAGCAATACAAAAACGACAGAAAATTTTACGGCAATAAAAATATCTTCCGATTTTTTTGCAAGCGATTGGCATTGGTTTGCAGGACATTCGCCAACAAATCGTTATTTAGATAAACCTTACACTATTGAGGAAAGTTCAACAACAATTCTTGATTTTTTTCTTGCCTCGCCAAATGTGGAATGTATAGATATTAATGTTGTGGACTTGCAATTTGCTAACTCTGACCATAATCCGGTGATTGCGCGGTTTGGGGTAAGGAGTTTTTAAAGTTTGTCAAGTTTTTAAAGTTCTTAAAGTTTTTAAAGTTCTTAAAGTTCTTAAAGTTCTTAAAGTTTTTAAAGTTCTTAAAGTTTTTAAAGTTCTTAAGGTTCTTAAGATTTTCAAATCAACAAATCAGCAAATCAGCAAATCAACAAATAAGCAAATCAACAAATCAACAAACCAACAAAAAGCAAATCAACAAAAAAAGAGTGAAAAGCATTGATATTTATTGCTTTTCACTCTTTTTTATTTTAGTGTTCAAAGTTTTATATTCTATTTTGTTTTTTAGTATTTCAAAATTTTATATTCTACTCTGCGGTTTAGTTGGTACATGCTTTCATTGCATACCTTTGATTTTTTGCAATCACAATCAGAAACAGGATTTGTTGCTCCAAAATCGCGTACTACTATGCGGCTTGCATCAATTCCGCCTGTCGATACCAAATATTGTTTTACAGCGTCTCCGCGTTTTTTGGATAACTGCATATTATACGAATTTTCGCCACGACAATCGGCATAAGACGGCAATTCCAGCTCTACTGTCGGATACTGACGTAAAAATATTATCAAATCAATAAGTTTTGAATTTTCGCTTTGTCGTATATTATGTTTGTTTAAATCGAAATAGGTATATTTAAGACTTCCGTTTTTCAACATTTCTGCAAAAATCAAATCGGGACGTACAAGCTCTTCTTTTTTCACTTCGATTATTTTTATGGTGTCGCGAATTATTTGCCCTTTCACAGGTTCGAAAGAATAAATATGGTCTGAACCGGTGCGGCTTGACGACAGATAACCTGACTCGTCGCTAACAAAGGCTACTGCAAAATCGTCTCCTTCGGAATTAAACGGATAGCCTAAACGTGTAGGTGTTCCGAAACTGTTACCGTTTCGGGTAGATACAAATAAATCCAAACCACCTGTGCTGTTTGTAGTTGACGAAAAGTAAAGATTACCTTTCGAGTTAAAACGAGGGAAACGTTCGTCTCCGCTTGTGTTTATTTTATCGCCTAAATTTTCGGGTTCGCCCCAAGTGCCGTCGCTGTTGCGTTTGCTGCGATAAATATCAATTCCGCCGTGTCCGCCTGCGCGGTCGGATGCAAAGTACAAATACTCACCATCAGGCGATAAACAAGGGTCGCCGGAAGATGCTGTTGCAAGGTTGTGCTGAAATGGTACAGGTTCTCCCCATTCGCCGTTTGCGCCTTTTTTGCTTATATGTATCTGCAAAGGATGTATAATTGTTCCTGACGATAATAATCCTTTTTTCAATACTGAGGACACTGTTCCCGATTCGGTAAAATAAAATTCGCTACCATCTTTGCTTATGTATGGCGAACCTATTTTTTCGTATTTTGCAAATGTAGGTAAAGCCAATTCTTTGCTATTGCGTTCCATAACGTATAATCTGGAATTGAATATATCGTCTTTGTTTACATTTGCAGCATTGTCAACGAATATTAACTGCCCGTTGGCAGCGGGAATTGCTCCCCACGTACCGCCTTTATCTGTTGTGACTTGCGATATTTTGTAACTTTCTTCTTGTGCAAAAGTCAAGGTCGAAAAAGTTATAATACCTAAAAGTAGAATTTTTTTCATATCTTTATTTTGTATTAGGTAATAAAAAATAAATAAATTATAAAAGATGGTATGAATCCGTTAGGATTTGTTGGTAAAAACGAATATCCACACCATCTCCGACCTCGTACAAGGTCGAACAATGGGAGTATTTGTACTTTTCTGCCAACATACAATCCCTAACGGGATTTTTTTTGTCATCAGTTATAATTTGTTTATTTTTCATCATTATTAAATTATTAATATAATTTATTATCGGATTTGTAAGATTGTCATTGCAATTATAATTTACTAAATTTATTGTGTTCTATTTAAATTAATTTCAGATAAACAGAACTATCATCAAAACTAATAATTTACAAGTAATTACAAATTACTTCTCTCTGTTGACAATACTTTAAATAAAGAATAAATAAACTATAACAGATAAAATAAATCCGTTAGGATTCAAATGTTGGTAGAAAACGAATATCCACACCACCTCCGACCCTGTATGGGGTCGAACAATGGGGGTATTTGGACATTTCTACCAACATATAATTCCTACAGAATTTTTTGTTATCTATTATAATTTGTTTATTTTTCATTCTTTAATCCTCAAATTTTACTTCTTCCAATATTAAAAATATCGTGGTGTAGAATATTTTTCTTTTGCTTTGGTAAAATAATAACCTAAGGATATTTCAAAACTGCCGTTGTATCCTGTTTTTATTTTATTCAAGTCAAAATCATAAGCAAAACCGATGCGTATTCTGTCGGTAGCAAAAACTTCGGCTATCAACGATATTGCATCTCTTTGCCGCGTATTGTCTTTTACATCTGTAAACCACAATATGCCTGTACGGTAGCTACCGCCTATACTAAAACGGTCGGCTATCATCAACATTGCATTCAGGTCGATTGTTAACGGGTCTTTGAAATCGCTTTTCAATAATGTAGATGGCAATAATTTCAATTTGTCGTT